>JANOVW010000518.1:0-2357 GCA_031417575.1 Rhodoferax sp.
CTGTAGGCGGCAGCGTGGGCCCGGCCAAAGATGGCAAGCTGATCGGTTTTGCGGGTGGCGACGCCCACGATTTGGCGCGCGCCAGCCCGGTGTTGAACCAGCTGTGTCGTCGCCTGGAACACGTAGGCGGGCATGGCGCCGGTGCAGCCATGAAACTTGCCGTGAACCTGCCACTGATGGTGTATTGGCAAACACTGGGCGAGGCGCTCTCACTGGTGGCTCCGTTGGGGTTGGACCCCGCACGGGTGATCGATATTCTGGCCGACTCGTCAGGTGGCCCCAATATGCTCAAGGTGCGCGGGCCGATGATTGCCAATGCGCTGAGTGGTGCCCAGGGCCCGGTCACGGTGGATGTCGCCACCATGCGCAAAGATGTACGCATGATGCTGGCACAAGCCAGTAGCCTGGGTCGGCAGATGCCGTTGACGCAGGCCACCTTGAACCACTTTGACCGCGCCGCCACGGCTGGCCTGAACGCTGCTGATTGCGCGCAGTTGCCCGCGTGGTGGCTACGCGAAGGCGGCAAAGCCTGAGGAAGCGCCGACTGATTGCCGAACGCGCCCCATCATTATTGAAGTTTCATGTCCGCAATAACGGGCCGAAACTGATCCATCTGGCGGCGCAATATGGCATCTTGATCGGCTGAACTTGAGCCGACTGACTCGGCGCCCATGTCTGCAAAACGTTTGACCACATCGGGGTGACGCACCGCGGCTGAGACCTCTTTTTGCAGGCGCTCCAAAATGTCTTTGGGTGTTTTGGCCGGTGCAAAAACGCCATTCCAGCCTTCGAGCTCCAGGCCAGGGAAGCCCAATTCGCGCACGGTCGGCACATCGGGCAGGCCTGCCACACGCTTGGATGCTGTTGTAGCAATGGCTTTCAAGGTGCCGGCTTTGATTTCGGCCAGTGATGTCGACAACTGGTCACCTCCAATCTGGATACGGCCTGACAGCAGTTCCTGCTTGAGCGGCGCGGCGCCCTGAAAACCAATGTGCTCCATTTCCACTTTGGCTTCGCGCTTGAAGGCTTCACCCAACACATGCACGGCCGAGCCGGGCCCCGTGGAGCCATAGTTGTATTGCAACGATTTGTTGTTGCGCAGCAGGTTGGCCACCTCGCGCAGATCTTTGGCCGGAACGCTGGGGTTGGCCGTCAGCATGAACGGCACATACACCGCAATCGACACGCCCGCAAAATCAGTCTCGGCATTGAACGGCGAGCGTTTGGCCAAGGTTTGCGCCACGGAGGACAGCGGAAACGTGAGGTTGTGCATCAGGATGGTGTAGCCATCGGGGGCGGCTTTGGCCACCAAATCAGCTCCGATCGCGCCACCCGCGCCGCCCCGGTTTTCCACCAACACCGGCTGGCCCATGCTTTCCGTCATGCGCTGGGCGACGACGCGCGCCACCACGTCGGTGGTGCCCCCGGCCGGAAACGGCACGATCATGCGAATCGGTTTGGACGGATAGGTCTGCGCGGTTGCTGCGACACCGGCCAACAGGCCGAATGCGCACAACAGGGTTGCAGTGAGTTTTTTGAAGGTAAAAGCTTGCATCGTGTCCTCGGGTGGTGGCGTTGCCTTTGCGGCGTTATGTTGAAGGGCTGAAGACCCAACATCAGTCTAACGGGATTCAACCCAACCTGCGCCATACCCGCACCCCCGCACCCAAACGGCAGCGGGTGCCAATCGCTCACCTGAACGCTATCGCCCTGGATTCCATCTGCTTCGCTCTTTTGCCCTGTATTGGCATCATTTTTGCGTTATTTTGGTGCACTGAGCAATTTCGAGGTGAAATTGCACCAAGTTAGCACTTTTATTAGAGGATTTGACAATGGAAGCACTAAAACAGGGCTCAGATGCCTTGTTCATCTTGTTGGGCGCAATCATGGTGCTGGCCATGCATGCGGGGTTTGCCTTTTTGGAGCTGGGAACGGTGCGCAAAAAGAACCAGGTGAACGCGTTGGTAAAAATCTTGGTCGATTTTTCAGTCTCTACGGTGGCCTATTTTTTGGTCGGCTACAGCGTGGCGTATGGCACCAGTTTCTTCGTCAGCGCCGAGACGCTGGCCGCCAAAAACGGCTACGACTTGGTGAAGTTCTTCTTTTTGCTGACCTTCGCAGCAGCGGTGCCCGCGATTATTTCGGGCGGCATTGCCGAACGCGCCAAGTTTTGGCCGCAGCTGATCGCCACGGCCATCATCGTGGGCCTGATTTATCCGTTTTTTGAAGGTATTGCCTGGAACCAGAAATTCGGTATTCAAGCCTGGATCAAGTCCGTAACCGGCGAGGAGTTTCATGATTTTGCGGGTTCGGTGGTGGTGCATGCCGTGGGCGGCTGGATGGCCTTGCCCGCCGTG
>JANOVW010000519.1:0-4534 GCA_031417575.1 Rhodoferax sp.
CGGAATCATCATCGGGCTGGTGGTGGGCCTGGGGCTGGCTTTGGGCGTTGCCGTGTACGTCACTAAAGTGCCAATTCCTTTTGTGAACAAGGGGCAAACCCGTTCGGCCGACCAAGACGCAGCCGAGGCGAAAAAGAACAAAGGGTGGGACCCCAACGCACCCATGTACGGCAAACAAGGGGTCAAACCAGCCCTGCCTGCATCCGCCGCTGCGGGAGATGCCTCGAAAGAAGCGGTCAAAGACAGTGCCAAAGAGCCCGGAAAGGAGCCATCCAAAGATACCGCAAAGTCTGATGCCGCCAAGGCTGACGCGGCTAAATCCGAATCCAAGGCGGCGGCAGTTGTAAAGCCAGACAGCAAATCTGATCCGAAACCAGCCGTTACGGCGGATCCAATTGGCGATTTGGCCAAAGCCAAGTCATCCGCGGGGGCGGTTGATCCGTTTACTTACTTTATTCAGGTGGGTGCGTACCGCACGGTGGAGGATGCTGAAAGTTGGCGGGCCAAGCTTTTGTTGAGTGGAATTGAATCCAAAGTGACCGAGCGTGAACAATCAGGGCGACCGATTTTCAGGGTGCGTGTGGGCCCGTTTGAGAAGAAAGACGAAGCGGACAAAGCCAAAGAGCGTATCGACGCTGCGGGCATCGACAACGCATTGGTGCGGGTGCAGCGCTAGTTGCAAGTGCTCGGTTGAACTTTGTGATGCTTTGCGGGTCAGTTGGGGGTCGGTCAACACAGGTCGGCTGTGATGGGTAGAGTTGGCATTGATATTGATGGAGAGAACACATGAAACGTCGTGAATTTACAGTGGCTGCCAGTGTGGGCCTGATCGGCTTGCCGGCAACTGGCGTGTATGCGCAGGCGCGCAAGCCTGATGTTGGGGCCGATTATCTGGTGCTGGACAAAAAAGCGCCGGTCGAAGCGCCTGCCGGCAAGATTGAAGTCGTGGAATTCTTTTGGTACAAATGCCCCCATTGCAATGCGTTTGAACCGGCCCTGGAGGCCTGGATCAAACGTTTGCCGTCTGATGTCTCGCTGCGGCGGGTTCCTGTTGGGTTCAGGGACGATTTCGCACCCTTACAGCGCCTGTTTTACGCGTTGGAGGCCATGGGCCAGCTCGACAAACTGCATGCCCGCGTGTTTGCTACCGTTCACGTGCAGAAAAAACCGCTCGATACCGGGCCGCAAATCGCCGATTGGGTCGCAGAGCAAGGCCTGGACAAAGCCAAGTTCATGGAGCAATACAACTCCTTTAGCGTGTCAACCAAAGTGACGAAGGCTACCCAATTGCAAAACCTGTATCGAGTCGAAGGCGTACCCGCCATGGGCGTGGCGGGCCGCTTCTACACCGACGGAACGCTCTCCAAAAACATGGATCGCGCCCTGCAAACCGTCGATTTCCTGATCGGCGAAGTTCGCGCCAAACGGTAAACCTCGCCAGCGCCGGGCCGTCCCAAGCAAGGAGCGGCCCCCTTGGGGGGCAAGGAGCCACACACAGTGGGCGACTGTGGGGGTGGGATTGCGCAGCGCCGGGCCGTCCCCAGCAGTGTGGCGACTGTGGGGGCCATTTCAGCGCTACCATTGAGCCTCCTACCCGGAGGCTAGCATGTCTGAACCAAAATTCCGCCTTGTCACCCGAAGTGATTTTGATGGGCTGGTATGTGCCGTCTTGCTGAATGAACTGGAGATGATTGACGACATCTTGTTTGTTCACCCCAAAGACATGCAAGACGGCAAAATCGCCATTACGTCGCGCGACATCACCACCAACTTGCCCTATGTGGCCGGCGCGCACCTTGTTTTTGACCACCATGCCTCGGAACTGCTGCGCAATGAGGGTCCGCGCGACAACCACGTGATTCACAAGGACGCACCGTCAGCCGCCCGGGTGGTGTACGAAAGTTATGGTGGTAGCAAGCGGTTTCCGGCGGCGTGGAACGACATGATGTACGCCGTCGACAAAGGCGACTCGGCTGATTTTACCTTGGACGAAATCCTCGATCCGAAAGGTTGGGTGCTGCTCAACTATTTGATGGATTCCCGCACCGGGCTGGGCCGTTTTCGCGAATTTCGGGTGAGCAATTACCAACTCATGCTGGACCTAATCAATTACTGCGCAGACCATGGGATTGACGACATTCTTCAATTACCCGATGTAGAAGAGCGGGTCGATCTGTATTTTTACCATGCGGAACGGGCAGAAAAGCAGATCCGGCGCTGCACCCGAATCATCGGCAATCTGGCCGTGCTAGATTTGCGCGGCGAAGAAACCATTTTTGCCACCAACCGCTTCATGATTTATGCGCTGTTCCCGCAGGCCAACATTTCAATTCATGTGATGTGGGGCCTGCAAAAGCAAAATACGGTGCTCGCCACCGGGAAATCCATCCTGAACCGCAGCTCCAATACGGATATCGGGACACTGATGTTGGCCTACCAAGGGGGTGGCCATCAGGCAGCGGGCACTTGCCAGGTCGAAAACGATGAGGCTGACGCGGTGTTGAAAAAATTGATTGAGACGATCACAGCTGACGGCTGAATCGGCTGTCTTTTGGCGTGGCTACAATGGCGCGATGCCCTTTCCATCACTCAGCAGCAAGATTCATGCCTTAGCGCGTTTGCTGGTTGCGCCTGCCGCTTTTTGCTGGGGTGGTTCGGGCAGCTCAGGCTTGGCTTCGTTGGTTTTGTCGGGTTGGGTCGGGTTTGCCGCGCTGTCAGGCACGGGCCTTGCTTGGGCCGAAAAAGCCGATCGCAACAAGCCCATGAACATTGAAGCCGACGCGCTTCGGTATGACGATTTAAAACAAATCAGCGTGTTCACCGGCAAAGTGGTGCTGACCAAAGGCAGCATCCTCATCAAAGGTGGGCAATTGGACGTGCGGCAAGACCCGCAGGGTTACCAATACGGCACGGTGATCGCCGAGCCAGGCCAAGTGGCGTTTTTTAGGCAAAAGCGCGATGGCGTGGACGAATTCATCGAAGGCGAAGGCGAGATCATTGAGTACGACGGCAAGGCAGACACCGTTAAATTTGTCAAACGGGCCGTTTTGCGGCGCTTCAAAGGTGCCGTGCTGAACGATGAAATGAGCGGCGGCGTTATCTTGTATGACAACACGGTCGACGTGTTTACCATCGATGGCGGTATTGCCAAGGGTACGCCGGGTTCGCCGGGTGCCTCGAGTGGTCGCATTCGGGCCATGTTGATACCCAAGCCCGATGGTTCGGCTGCTGCCAACTTGCCCGCGCCAGCGGCTGGTTCCGGGCCGTCGCTGCAAACCTCCCCCGGTCTTGGTGCGGTAAAAAAATAATGGCTTTTGTATCGGGGCCAGCGGGCGAGGTGGCAACAGCGGCCGAAAGCGTCGAAAGGGCCGGCCAAACCAGTCGCCTGGAAGCGCGCAACCTGCAAAAATATTATGGCAGCCGCAAGGTTGTCAAAGACGTGTCCCTCACGGTCAACAAGGGTGAAATTGTGGGTCTGTTGGGCCCCAATGGCGCGGGGAAAACCACCTCTTTTTACATGATTGTGGGCCTGGTGCGTTCCAGTGCGGGTGACATCCTGATCGATGGCAAATCGGTCGAGCACATGCCGATTCACCGGCGTGCGCGGCTGGGCTTGAGTTATTTGCCGCAAGAAGCGTCGATTTTCCGCAAATTGAATGTTGAAGAAAATGTGCGGGCGGTGCTGGAGCTTCAACGTTATCAAGAAGGTCCGTTGACTGGCAAAGAACTGACCCGCGACGAGATTGAAAAACGCCTCACAAGCCTGCTGCAGGAGTTGCGCGTGGAGCACCTGCGCCAATCACCCGCGTTGGCGCTTTCGGGTGGCGAGCGGCGCCGTGTGGAGATCGCCCGCGCACTGGCGACGCAGCCGCGCTTTATCTTGCTGGACGAGCCTTTTGCCGGTATTGACCCGATTGCCGTGATCGAGATCCAGCGCATCATCGCTTTCCTGAAAAATCGGGGCATTGGTGTGCTGATTACCGATCACAACGTGCGCGAAACGCTGGGTATTTGTGATCATGCTTACATCATCAACGAAGGCCATGTGCTGGCCAAGGGCACGCCCGCTGAAATCGTCGAAAACCCCGACGTACGGCGCGTGTACCTGGGTGAAAACTTCCGGATGTAAACGTGACCCCCACGCTCCCGCACTTCGTGTCGTCGCTGTCCCCCGAGGGGGCCGCATTTCGCCTTGGGGCGGCCCGGCGGCGAAACAGTGCCCCCACGCTCCCGAACTTCGTGTCGTCGCTGCCCCCCGAGGGGGCGCATTTTGCCTTCGGGCGGCCCGGCGGCGAAACCTTGCCCCCACGGTCATTCACTTCGTGTAATTCCCTGCCCCCCGCGGGGGCCGCATTTCGCCTTGGGGCGGCCCGGCGGCGAAACATTGCACCCACACGCGCGCACTTCGTGTTGTCGCTGCCCCTCAAGGGGGACGTATGGCAATGAAGCCGTCACTTTCGCTGCGGGTTTCGCAGCACCTGGCGCTGACGCCGCAGTTGCAGCAGTCGATCCGGCTGCTGCAGCTTTCCACGCT
>JANOVW010000520.1:0-3098 GCA_031417575.1 Rhodoferax sp.
CGAGGGTTGCCCTGCCGCATCGCATTTTTCGTGTGTGGGTGCTACCAAAGCCGGGGTGCGCGAGCAACTGGCAACGCTCCAAAGCATGGGCGTGAACCGTTTGGTGGCACTGCGCGGCGACCTGCCCAGCGGTTACGGCGCAGGTGGCGAATTCCATTACGCCAGCGATCTGGTCGCCTTTATCCGCGCCGAGATGGGCGACCACTTCCACATCGAAGTGGCGGCTTACCCTGAAGTGCACCCCCAGGCCAAATCGCCTGAAGCCGACCTGTTGGCGCTCAAAGCCAAGGTGGATGCCGGGGCCAATTCGGTCATCACCCAGTATTTTTACAACGCCGACGCCTACTTTCGCCTGCTCGATGATGCGGCTGCGCTGGGCATTGAGGCACCCATCATCCCCGGCATCATGCCCATTACCAGCAGCACCCAGCTGATGCGCTTTTCAGACGCCTGCGGCGCTGAGATCCCGCGCTGGATTCGCCTGCGCCTTAGCGCCTTTGGCGACGATGGCGATTCGATCAGGGCGTTTGGCCTGGACGTGGTGGCCGATTTGTGTGCCCACCTTGTGGCGGGCGGCGCACCGGCCATCCATTTCTACACCATGAACCAATCGGCCGCTACATTGGCCTTATGCGAGCGGCTGAAAGCCAGTTGATGCGGCCCGGTTCGGCGTGTCGAAGGCACGGGCAGCGCGGATAATTTGCCCAGGGCTAATACATAAGGCTAATTTATCTATTTTGTAAAATATTATGGAAATAAAAAGGCAAAATTTGCTCATAAAAATTGCACTACTAGCTATAATTAATATAGTCTAAATGTATATATAAAGTAATTTAATTTACTAAGAAAATTTTAAATTTGCTATTTTTTGTTTACCAAATAAATGCCCGGCAAAATCAGCGCCAGGCCCAGGTAGTGAAAATGGCGCACGGGTTCAGCCAACACCAGCCAAGCCACACCGGCAGAATATATCGGCCCCAGGTACAGAACAACGCTGGCCCGCGCCGCGCCGAGCTCGCGCTGAATCACTGAAAACGCCAGGTACGCGCCAAACCCCGGGAAGACAGCCGCCGCCAGCGCCAGGCCAAACCCCGGCCAGGTGAGAAGAGGCAAGGGGTTCACGGCGGCCTCCCAAATCGTGAACGGCACCATCACCAGCACGCCTGCCAAGGCAATCACAGCCAGGCGCGCGCTGGCACCCAGCGGGCTTTGCCACTTTTTCAAAAAGATCGAATAAGCCGTCCATGACAGCGTGGCCGCCAGTATCCAGCCATCGCCCGGTACAAACCGCACCGCCGCCAAATCGGCCCATTGGCCCTTCAAAATCACGTGTAACACACCGGCCAGTGCCAAAAACACGCCCAAAAGCTGGGTTTTGCTGATTTTCTCTTTCAACCACAAGGCAGAAGCCGCCACCACCAACACCGGTGAAATGCTGTAAATCAGCGAAATATTCACCGCCACAGTGGTGCGCCCGCCTATGTAAACCCAGGCCCCGCAAATCCACATACCCAATGCGCCCAGCACCAGGTAATGCAACCAATCCTTAAAAATGGTCTGCCGGGTCGCCCAAATCAGCCCCCAACTCCCCCACCCAAACAAAAACGCCGCCATCAGCCAACGCAACAGCGCCAGCAAATGCGGCTCAATCACCCCCGGTGCACTGCGGGCCACCAGGTAGTTGACCGTCCAGAACAGGGGGGTGATTAAAACCAGGGCCAGTGCGAGCTGGTGGCGGGGGGCGGGGGTGGTTTTGAGTAGGGTCAAGTGGAAAACAGCTCGCGCATGAAATGTAGATGTAGCCGTGTTTTTAGGGACGAACGGTTCACACCTTTGAATCGACCAAGTCAACAGCAGCCGTGGCCCGATCAATGCGCTGGTCAATTTGAAATTCCAAAATCAATTGTTCCACCAAATCGGCCTGTAGCGCGTCTTTGGGGCGTTTGCGTGGATCGCGTTGGCTGCTCGTTGCCAAAAGCCGTTTGATGCGGACGAAATCCGTCGGGTCTACCGTGTCAAGTCGGGCCATGCTGCCATTGCTGGCCACCACCATTTGTGAAAACCGTCGGGCCGATAGCAAGGCTTCACCGCTGCCCACTTGCACGGCCCAAAGGTCATCTTCATCAGCGCTCATGCGCATGGGGTGTTCATCGCCGTTCTGCGCCATGCGCCGCAGCACGTCGACCTCAAAGCCTTGGGCATTGACGGCCGTTTGCAACTGATCGGGCATGATGGTGAAGCTTTTGTCAGCCTTTTTCAAAATATCGATGAATGAAACATCATGGCGCGAAAGCTGCGTTAAAAAGGTAAGCCGCTTGCGTGCGTCAAACAATATGTCAATGTCTTGCGTGGCCAGTGCGGTGGGGCTCAGGCGTACACCAGCGGCAGCCTCGTAGGCATATAGCGCATGGGTTCCCACTGTGATGAAGTGGTTGGCTACGCCGTGATGAGTCAGTTGATTCAGAATGGCAATCAGCACATTGGGGCATCGACCCACCCGCAAAGCGCGATTCAACCGCTGACTCCGTTCAACCGCTGCATTCAAACTCACCAATCGGGATTGAAGTTCAGCTTTACGGGTTGCAAAGCGCTCGAAAATAGCCGTTGTGTCCGCGTTTTGGGGGCCCAAGCGGGTTTGCGCACCACGTGTGGTAGCGCGAACCAGTTGAGGTACGCCATTTTCATGGCGCCAAAACATTGACCCGCGAACGTCCTGTGCATCACGCCAGGCATGCTGAGCTGCCCGAAAACTTGTTTCAGCGTCAATAAATTGACGCAGTTGGTCTTCAGTCAGCGCATGGATTTCGGCGTTATTCAACAGTTCCGCACAAATTATTTTAAAAACACAATTTTATTGTGCGAAAGCAAAATCGTCAAATTTCATCTTCCGCAGCATGTGGGGGATGGCTTTCGGGACTGTGACAACCATCAAGCGAGCGTCACAAAGCGAAAAACCCGCCCCACTTGCGTGGGGCGGGCTTCCGAGTAGGGTGTCAAAAAAACCGACAGACCGAAATCTGCCAGGTTTTATTCAGCCAACTTAGGCTGCCTTGCGGCGGCGAGCTGCTGCCAGACCAACCAAGCCGAGGCCGAGCAGG
>JANOVW010000521.1:0-14373 GCA_031417575.1 Rhodoferax sp.
GGCTCCGGCAAATCCACCACCCTGGCGGCCATGGTGGACTGGCGCAATGAAAACTCATTTGGTCACATCATCACGATCGAAGACCCGGTTGAGTTTGTGCATGCCCACAAAAACTGCGTGATCACCCAGCGTGAAGTGGGCCTGGACACCGACAACTGGGAAATCGCCCTTAAAAACACCTTGCGCCAAGCGCCTGACGTGATCTTGATGGGCGAGGTGCGCGACCGAGAAACCATGGAGCACGCCATTGCATTTGCCGAGACCGGCCACCTGTGCCTGTGCACACTGCACGCCAACAGCGCCAACCAGGCGTTGGATCGGGTGATCAACTTCTTCCCCGAAGAGCGCCGACCCCAGTTGTTGATGGATTTGTCGCTCAACCTCAAATCCATCATTTCGCAGCGCCTGATTCCCAAGCAAGACGGCAAAGGGCGATCAGCAGCGGTCGAGATTTTGCTGAACACCCCGCTGATCTCCGATTTGATCTTCAAGGGCGATGTGTCTGAGATCAAGGAGATCATGAAGAAAAGCCGCCAGTTGGGCATGCAGACCTTCGACCAGGCCTTGTTTGATGCCTATGAAAACAACGCCATCAGTTACGAAGATGCGCTGCGAAATGCCGACTCACTGAACGACCTGCGCCTGCAAATCAAGCTCAACAGCGTGCGTGGCAAAACGCAGGATTTGAGCGCCGGCACCGAGAACTTTGCCATCGTTTAGGGTGCGCCTGGTTCGTTGAAGAACCCCTAATTGACCACTCCTTTTGTTAATTCCCCAGCTATCAAATGACCAGCATCAATCCAAAAACATACGAAACCTCACCCTCCCGCAACATCGCCTTTCTGGGCCTGGGCGTCATGGGTTACCCCATGGCGGGGCATTTGGCAACAGCGGGGCACAAAGTCACCGTGTACAACCGCACGGCGGCCAAATCGGCGGCTTGGTGTGCCGAGTTTGGCGGGCAACATGGCCTGACACCGAGCGAAGCAGTTGCTGGCGCAGACATCGTGTTTTGTTGCGTTGGCAATGACACAGACTTGCGCAGTGTGGTGCTCGGTGCCGATGGCGGTTTTGCCGGCATGAAACCGGGAGCCATTTTTGTTGACCACACCACGGCATCCGCGGATGTGGCCCGGGAGTTGTCTGCTGCCGCGCAAAAGGCCGGTTTTCAGTTCATCGATGCACCGGTTTCCGGGGGCCAAGGTGGCGCTCAAAACGGTTTGCTCACTGTGATGTGTGGGGGCGATGCCGCCGCATTTGACGCCGTGAAATCCACCGCCATGGCCTTCTCGCGCGCGTTCACACTACTGGGTGCCAGTGGTGCCGGCCAACTGGCTAAAATGGTGAACCAGATTTGTATTGCCGGGCTGGTGCAGGGCCTTTCGGAAGCCATTGGCTTTGGCCAGCGTGCCGGGCTGGACATGAACCAGGTGCTGGAAGTGATTGGCAAAGGTGCCGCACAAAGCTGGCAAATGGACAACCGTGGCAAAACCATGGTGGCTGGCAAATTCGACTTTGGTTTTGCGGTGGACTGGATGCGCAAAGACCTGGGTTTGGTGCTGGATGAAGCCAAACGCAATGGCGCCAAACTGCCCGTAACTGCCCTGGTGGACCAGTTTTATGCCGATGTCCAGGAAATGGGCGGCCAGCGCTGGGACACGTCAAGCCTGATCAAGCGGCTGAAGTGAAATAGTGCCCCCACGCTGCGCGGGTCGCTGCCCCCCGAGGGGGCTCATTTTTCTTGGGGCGGCCCGGCGAAAAATTGCCGCCCCCACGCTCCGCCGCTGCGCGGGTCGCTACCCCCCGCGGGGGCTAATTTTTTTTGGAGCGGCCCGGCGAAAAATTGCCGTCCCCACGCTCCGGCGGGGTGATTTAGCCGCCGCGGTTTTGTTCTTGGGGCTGCCCTTTGGGAATCAGCTGTTGCAGCTCTTCTTCACTGATGATTTCGAGCATACGCACCAAGCGCTGCACACCCACCACGGTGCGGGCGATTTCTGTGGCGCGGTCGGCTTCACGTTTGCTCACGCGTCCCATGATGTAGGTGGTGCCACGCTCAGTGACAATTTTGAAGGCGTTGGCATACAGGTCTTTGGCATCGACCAAGCCAGCCTTGACCTTGCCCGTTACCAGCGAATCGGATGACCGCTGTGGCAGGGTGGAGTTACCCAGCACGCCCAGCTCATTGATGATGCTGCGCACGTTCTCCACCTTGCCGACCAGTTGTTCGATCTGCTGGCGGTCTTGCGCGGTGGGCACTTCACCGGTCAACAGCACCTGGCGGTTGTAGCTGTTGACGTTGACATGCACCCGTTCGCCAACGGTTTCGCGAATCCGGGCGTTGCTGCGCAGCTCAATGCCCTCATCTTCGAGCTGAGCGCCCGAGGTGCGCCGGTCCGTGGCGACCAGGGCGCCACCGACCATCGCCCCGCCAATTACAAACGGCACCAGCGGTACACAACCGGCCAGGACGGCAACGGCGGCGGTGGCCAGCGCCAGTTGGCGCCCTGTGTGCAGCCAAATGGAGGTCGAATTGATCATGCGCTGCTTTCCTGTTCACCCAAAAGTTGATGGTCCACCGCATCACAGAGGCAGTGGATGACCAGGATATGAACCTCCTGGATACGAATGGTTCGGTCATGCGGCACACAAATGTGGACATCGGTGTCGCGCAGTGCCTGCGTCAATTTGCCGCCGTTACGGCCGGTCAGGGCAATCACGGTCATCTCGCGCTCATGGGCGGCTTCAATGGCCGCCAGCACGTTGGCTGAATTGCCGCTGGTGGTGATGGCCAGCAGCACATCACCCGGTTGGCCCAAGGCCCGCACCTGGCGCGAAAACACCACGCTGTAGTCGTAATCGTTGGCAATGCAGGTCAAAACGGAGCTGTCAGCGGTCAGCGAGATGGCCGCCAACTCGGGCCGCTCACGCTCAAAACGGCCCACAAATTCGCCGGCGAAATGCAAGGCATCGGCAGCCGACCCGCCATTGCCGCAAGCCAGCACCTTGCCGCCACTGGTCACACAGGCCAGCAGCGCCGCCACGGCCTGTTCAATGGGTTTGCCCAGGACCTGCGCGGCCTGGTATTTCAGATCGGCGCTGTCAATAAAGTGTTGTTGGATGCGCTGTTCAAGCATTGGTCGATCATAACTGCGTGCAAACGCCGCGGCGCGCCTCGCAATGGCACGGCCATGCGCTGGATCAACAGTTGGCGCCGTATCCGGGCTTCAATAGGCTTCAAACGCCCCTTGCAGCCAGTTGACCTCTGCGGCCTGGACTGTCACCACATCAAATCGGCACGGCGGAACAGTGCCCAGGCGCGAGAGAAAAAACCGCGCCGCGAACACGATACGCCGTTGCTTGGCCACACTGACGCTGGCGGCAGCGCCACCATGGCTGCCGCTGGTCCGCTGGCGCACTTCGACGAAGACCAGGGTGCCATCAGGCGTGCGCATGATGAGGTCAATTTCACCGCCACCGCGCCCGGGCGTTCGATAATTGCGCTGCACCAACCGCAACTGGTGCCGCTCCAGATGCGCCAGCGCCAGCGCCTCGGCGGCATCGCCGGCCGCCTTGGTGGTGGGTTTTGGGGCGTTTACGGGCGGAAACGGTCGAACGGTTGGCATGGGTGAAATGGAATAAGCCTGATTTTGGGTGAAAAACGGGAGCGAACATTGATACAAGACGAGCAGGCCACAGATCCTGTGGGCGCTGAAGTGATCGGCGCTGCCTCCTTCAGCCAGGCCCTTGTGGCAGCGCGGCAGGCTGCCGCTTCGCAGCATTATCCGCAAGGCGCGCTGTACGTGGTGGCCACGCCGATTGGCAATTTGGCCGATATCAGCCTGCGTGCGCTGCATGTGTTGCAACTGGCCGATGCCATCGCCTGCGAAGACACGCGCCACACACAGGCCTTGTTGCGGGCCTACGGCATCGATAAAAACACATCGCAGCTGCTGGCTCTGCATCAGCACAATGAGTCTGAAGCCGCCCAGGCCGTGGTGCGGCGCCTGCGCCAGGGCCTGCGTGTAGCCTACGTGAGCGACGCGGGCACTCCGGGCGTGAGCGACCCTGGCGCACGCTTGACCGCCGCTGTTGCGCAGGCCGGGCTGCGCTGCGTGCCCCTGCCGGGTGCCAGCAGTGTGATCACCTTGATCAGTGTGGCCGGGTTGGCCACGGTTGCGGGTACGGGCGCGCCAGAACAGGCGGCGGCCAACGGCATACCAGGCGACGACGCTTCGGTGGCTACTGGAAGTACAAGCAGCGCAGGCAGTACAGGCAGTACAGGCGGCAGTTTTACAGGCCACACCGCCAGCGGATTTGTTTTCGCTGGTTTTTTGCCCACCCGCACCACTGAACGCAACTTGGCGGTTGCGGCCCTGGCCACCGAAACCCGGGCAGTGGTGTTGCTCGAAGCGCCGCACCGCATTGAAGCCGCCGCGTTGGCATTGGCCACGTTGGGGGTACGCCAACTGACAGTGGGGCGCGAATTGACCAAACAGTTTGAAGAAATCGCGACGATGGCCGCCGGCGAACTGCCCGCCTGGCTGAACGCTGGCGCGCACCGCACCCGGGGAGAATTTGCCTTGGTACTGCACCCGGTGGCCGAGCTGAAATCGACCGAGCGTGACCTGCGGGTGCTGAAGTTATTGCTGGCCGAATTGCCCCTGAAGACGGCGGTGAAGTTGGCAGCCGATATCACCGGAGAACCCAAAAATGCGTTGTATGAGGCTGCGCTGGCGTTGAAGCAGACCCCACAATAATGCGGGAACGGGTCAGAATCACCTCAAAAAAGCCATATATTTATTTTTATAAATTTAATTTAATAATATAAACCAATTGTTCCCGTAATACATGCACAATAAGATATATTTACAATAGCATATTTGTATATATTAATATTGTTTATTTGTTAAAAATATTAATTTAAATGTTTTAGCGGATGGGCGTGCGCAGGCCACGGGCTTTCAAAAAATGCACTCACCTGTGCCGGCGTGACGGCCTCAATGCTTGACGGGTTCCAGCGAGGCTGCTGGTCTTTGTCGACCGCCAAGGCCCGAATCCCTTCCACCGTCTCACTCGCCACTCCGGGCCGCAGGTGAAAACAGTGGCGCATCATGCCGCGCTCCATGCGCAGGTCATCGGCCAGGCTCATTTGGCGGCCCCGGCGCACTTGCTCCAGCGCTACGTGCAACATCAGTGGCGAGCGTTTGCGCAAATCCGCAGCGGCTTGTGTAGCCCAGGGCTTCGGGTCGCGCTCCAGCGCCTGAACCATCGCCGTCAAACTCTCCAGCCCGAAGAAATAGTCGATTTGCGCACGTGCAGCGGCCAGGATTGCGTTTTCTTCACTGTCCGCAAGCGCAGCGGTGGCGGGCTCACCGGCATCAGCCCGTGCGGAAGGCGTCTGCGCCAGGTTGCCTGCGCTCGCATTCGGCGCTGAACCCAGTGTTGGTCCAGGCTGCACATCGTGCAGTGCAGCCAGACCGCGGTTGGCCAAGTCTTGCCACAGGGCGGGCAGCTGCGCGGAAGGGAATTTCACGTCCGCCAGCCCCACGGCAATGGCATCGTCTGCCTGGAGTTGCTGGCCGGTGAGCGCCAGGTATTCACCCACGCGCCCCGGGCAGCGGCTCAAAAAATAACCGCCGCCCACATCGGGGAACAGGCCAATGTTGGTTTCGGGCATCGCCATCTTGGTGCGCTCGGTCACGATGCGCAAACCAGCGCCTTGCGAGATGCCCATGCCGCCGCCGAACACAATGCCGTCCATCACGGCAACGAAGGGTTTGGGGTAGCCGTGAATCAGGTGGTTCAGGGCATATTCTTCGGTAAAGAAATCCTCCATGCCAACCCCGCCCTGCATCGCCGTCTGGTGAAAAAACAAGATGTCGCCACCCGCGCAAAAAGCGCCGAACGGGCTGCCAACACCGGGGTAGGCGACATCCTTGCCCTGCCCGCGAATGGCCACCAGGTCAATGCCGGCATCGTCGCGCCAGGCCAGCAAGGTGGCGGTTAGGGCGCGGATCATCGGCAGAGAGAGCGCATTCAGCGCTTTGGGGCGGTTCAAGGTGATGAGGCCCGTGCGGCCTTGCACCTGAGTGATCACATGTTCAGTGAGTGGGTTCGGTTCTGGATTCAGCACGAGGGTGTTCAAGGCGGGTAGGCGGAAAGATTGAAAGAGACACCAGGTGGCCGCGCCAATTCATTACCATTGCTCATTCCAACGAAGGGACAACAACATGGCCGGCTTGTGGTTTGAAGAGTTTAGCGTGGGGCAATCGTTTGAACACGAGATACGCCGCACGGTGCTGGAGAGCGACAACATGTGGTTCAGCAACGCCACCTGCAACCCGGCAGCACTGCATATCGATGCCGAGTATTGCAAGGGCACCGAGTTTGGTCGACCAATTGTCAACAGCCTGTTCACGCTGGGTTTGGTGATTGGCCTGACGGTACAAAACACCACGCTGGGCACCACCGTCGCCAACCTGGGCATGACCGACGTGCGCTTTCCGGCGCCGGTGTTCCCCGGCGACACGGTGCATGTGCGCAGCACAGTACAAGCCGTGCGCGCCAGCCAATCCCGCCCCAACGCCGGCATCGTTACGTTTTTGCATGAAGGCCTGAACCAACGCGATGAAATCGTCTGCCTGTGTACTCGCCAGGCGTTGATGTTGAAGAGGCCAACCGTATGACCACACCCTCCGAAGCAACCCAAGGAACACCAAGTTTTGCCGCCGGGCCGCCCCAAGGCAACATGCGCCCCCTCGGGGGGCAGCGACTCGTGCAACGACGGAGCGTGGGGGCCATATTTCCCGCCGGGCCGCCCCAAGGCGAAATGCACCCCCTCGGGGGGCAGCGACCCGTGCAACGGCGGAGCGTGGGGGCCATATGCTTATGAAACTGCGTTCACTGCTTTTCGTTCCAGCCGACAACGACCGAAAGCTGGCCAAAGGCCTCGGCAGCCCGGTTGACGCACTGATTCTGGACCTGGAAGATTCTGTGGCGCCCAGCCGCAAAGCCGGGGCACGGCAAGCCGCCGCCGATTACATCTCGGCGCATGCGGCGTCGATCAAAACCCGCTTGTTTGTACGCGTCAACCCGTTCGATTCGGGCTTAACCCTGGGTGACCTGGCCGCCGTGGTGTTGCCCGGGCTGGCAGGCATCATGCTGCCAAAACCCGACAGTGCGGCAGACCTGGTGCGGCTGGCGCATGGGTTGGACGCGCTTGAAGCCCGCGCTGGTTTGCCGCCGGGCGGCATCGCCATCTTGCCGGTGGCCACAGAAACTGCGCAGGCCATGCTGACCATGGGCAGTTATGGCGCGTCGCAGGGCGCGCCTGCAGCCATGGCGCGGCTGGTCGGTGTGACCTGGGGCGCTGAAGACTTGTCAGCGGCTGTGGGCGCGCTGGCCAACCGTGAAGAAAGCGGCCACTATTCGCCCCTGTATGACCTGGCCGAATCGCTGTGCCTGTGCGCCGCCGCCGCCGCCGGTGTGCCGGCCATCGACACGGTATTTACCGATTTTCGCGATGCCGAAGGTTTTCAGGCGGCCTGCCGCGTTTCGCGCAAGCGCGGGTTCAAGGGCCGCATGGCAATTCACCCGGACCAGGTAGCCGTGATCAACGCAGCCTATTCACCTTCTGCGCAAGAGTTGGCCTGGGCGCAGCGAATTGTGGACGCGTTTGCCGCCCAGCCTGATGCCGGCGCCTTGAGCCTGGATGGGGCGATGATCGACATGCCCCACCTGATCCAGGCGCGTCGCACCCTGGCATCTGGGGATTGATTCAGACTGAATGCCACCCACAAACGTCAGAATTTTTTGTTTTTTTGATTCTAATTAGTAAAAATGGCCTTTTTTTGCCTGTTTTAATTGCATTGCAAGCTTCTTTATTTGAATGTAAAACGTGTATTTTTAAGACATTTATTTAACAAATATTAATTGATTTGCTAATATGGACTTCACTCTAAGCGACGATCATCGTGCCATCCGTGAAGGCGTGAATGCCGTCATGCGCACGTTTGATGATGCCTACTGGCTGGCCCGTGATGACGACGGTGAGTTCCCCCATGCGTTTCACCGCGCCATGGCCGACGCCGGCTGGCTGGGCATCACCATGCCGCCTGAATTTGGTGGCGCGGGACTGGGCGTTACCGAAGCCGCGCTGATGATGCATGAGGTCGCCAGCCACGGCGGTGGCATGGCGGCCGCTTCGTCTGTCCACATCAACTTGTTTGGCCCGCACCCCATCGTGGTGTTTGGCACAGCGGCACAACGCCAGCGCTGGTTGCCCCGCCTGGTGCAGGGCCTGGACAAATGCTGTTTTGGTGTTACCGAGCCCGATGCCGGCCTGAACACCACCGCCATCAAGACCTTTGCGCAAAAGGTGGATGGCGGTTACTTGGTAAAGGGTCAAAAGGTATGGACATCGACCGCCCAAGTGGCCAACAAAATCTTGCTGCTGACGCGCACCACGAAGCTCGAAGACTGCGCCCGCCCCACCGACGGCATCACCATCTTCTACACCGACCTGGATAGAAGCAAGATTGACGTGCACCGCATCCCCAAAATGGGCCGCAAGGCGGTTGATTCCAACGCCATCTTCATCGATGATTTGTTTGTACCCGATGAAGACCGCGTGGGCGAAGAAGGCAAAGGTTTTGGTTACCTGCTGCACAGCCTGAACCCCGAACGCATTTTGATTGCGGCCGAAGCCATCGGCATTGGGCAAGACGCATTGCGCCGCGCTACCACTTACGCCCGCGATCGTGTGGTGTTTGGCCGCCCTATCGGCCAAAACCAAGGCATTCAGCACCCACTGGCCGAACGCTGGATGGCACTGGAAGCCGCCTGGGGCATGGCCATGAAAGGCGCCTGGCTGTATGACCAGCACCAGCCCTGCGGTGCTGAAGCCAATACCGCCAAGTTTTTGGGCGCCCGCGCCGGTTATGACGCGTGTTTGCAAGCAGTGATGACCTTTGGCGGCTTTGGTTATGCCAAGGAATACCACGTGGAGCGGCTCTTGCGCGAGGTGATGATCACCCGTATCGCGCCGGTATCAGAGCAGCTCATTTTGTCGTTCATCGCCGAGAAAGTGCTGGATTTGCCCAAGTCGTATTGAGCCTCATCGAGCAGCGCCGTTTGCACGTTTACGCTTCAGGCCATCAGGAAGTGCGCAACAAACCGCAGTAACTGAACATGCAAAACTGATCATGCAGTTTGTGAAACCTCACCAAAGTGTATACACTTTGGTGAGCAAAATAACCGACCTCGTTCAGAAAGACTACCCATGCTGTTGAACCTCGAAAGCATTAACGCAGCCAGCCTGCCTGAATTCAGCCGCATGTTGGACGGCACTTACGAGCATTCACCCTGGATAGCGCAGGCCGCGTGGGAACAGCGTCCGTTTTCCAGCTTGGCACAATTGAAGTTGGCGTTTGTGAACGTGGTGCGCAATTCTGGCAAAGACGCGCAGTTGGCACTCATCCGCGCCCACCCGGAATTGGCGGGCAAAGCGATGGTTGCCAAAACCTTGACGGCAGAATCCACCAACGAGCAGGGCAAGGCCGGGCTAACCGCCTGTACACCGGCCGAGTTTGAAAAAATTCACGCGCTCAATGCGGCGTACAACGCCAAATTCGGCTTTCCGTTCATCTTGGCTGTGCGCGGCCCGCGGGGGTTGGGCCTCAACAAATCCGAGATCATGACGACCTTTGAGCGCCGCCTGGGTCATCACCCCGACTTTGAATTTGCCGAGTGCCTGCGCAATATCCACCGCATTGCCGAGATCCGCCTCAACGACAAATTGGGCCATACGCCCGCGCTGGGCGATTTGGTGTGGGATTGGGCCGAACAACTGGCGATACACAGTGACCCCGGCTACGCTGAGCGCGGCGAATTGACGGTGACTTACCTCACCGACGCGCACCGCGCAGTGGCACAACAACTGGCCCAGTGGATGCGCACTGACTGCGGTTTTGACGAAGTCCGGGTGGATGCGGTGGGCAATGTGGTCGGCCTTTTTTACGGTGCCGACCGCAGCGCCAAACGGTTGCTCACTGGCAGCCATTACGACACCGTACGCAATGGCGGCAAATACGATGGCCGCCTCGGTATTTTGGTGCCGATGGCCTGTGTGCGCGAACTGCACCGCCTGGGCCGTCGCCTGCCTTTTGATTTGGAAGTGGTGGGCTTCTCAGAAGAAGAAGGCCAACGCTACAAAGCCGTGTTTTTGGGTTCTGGCGCACTCACGGGCCACTTTGACAACGCCTGGCTGGATCAGCAAGACGCACAGGGTGTCGCGATGCGCGATGCCATGGCCCGGGCCGGTTTGCCGGTTGACGACATTCCCCAACTCAAACGCGACGCAGCCCGTTACCAGGGGTTTGTCGAGGTGCATATCGAACAAGGCCCGGTGTTGAACGCGCTGGATTTGCCGCTGGGTATCGTCACCTCCATCAATGGCAGCGTGCGGTATGTGGGCAGCATCACCGGTATGGCCAGCCATGCAGGTACTACGCCCATGGGCCAGCGGCGCGATGCTGCCACGGCAGCGGCGGAATTGGCGCTGTATGCCGAACAACGGGCAGCCGCCGAACCCGACCTGGTGGCCACCGTGGGCATGCTGGAAGTGCCCGGTGGTTCCATCAATGTCGTGCCGGGGCGGTGCAACTTCAGCCTGGACATCCGCGCCACCACCAACGCCGTGCGCGACGCGTGCGCCGCGGATGTGCTGGCTGAGCTGCAGCGCATTTGCGCGCGCCGCGGCGTGGGTTATTCGCTGGAAGAAACCATGCGTGCCGCCGCCGCACCCAGCGCGCCGGCCTGGCAACAGCGCTGGGAAGGCGCGGTTGCAGCACTGGGCCTGCCGCTGTACCCCATGCCCAGCGGTGCCGGGCATGACGCCATGAAGCTGCACGAAATCATGCCGCAAGCCATGCTGTTCGTGCGCGGCCTGAATGCCGGCATCAGCCACAACCCGCTGGAATCCATCACCAATGACGACGCGGATCTGTGCGTGAACGCCTTCCAGAATCTGCTTGGCCTACTTTCCGCAGAGCCAGCATGAACCCGACAACGTACGAGGCGCTGGACGCGTGGATCGACGCCCACTTTGACGAGGAAGTGCGTTTTTTGCAGGAACTGGTGCGGGTGCCCACCGACACGCCACCCGGCAACAATGCGCCGCATGCCGAACGAACCGCAGAACTGCTCGCCGGTTTCGGCTTCACTGCAGAACGCCACGCCATACCCGCCCCTACCGTGCAACAGGCCGGGCTCGAATCCATCACCAATCTGGTTGTGCGGCGCAACTACGGTGCAGGCGAATCGGGTGACCCAGGCCGTGGCATCACTGTCGGGCTCAATGCCCACGGCGATGTGGTGCCGCCCGGCGAGGGCTGGACGCATGACCCCTATGGTGGCGAAATTGCCAACGGCAAGTTATACGGGCGCGCCACCGCTGTCAGCAAATGTGATTTTGCAACCTACACCTTTGCCACCCGTGCGCTCGAGGCCACTCACGCGCCAAGCCAAGGCAGCGTGGAGCTGTATTTCACCTACGACGAAGAGTTTGGTGGCGAATTGGGTCCCGGCTGGCTGCTGCAAGAAGGCCTGATCAAACCCGATTTGCTGATAGCCGCCGGTTTCAGCTACCAGGTGGTGACCGCCCATAATGGCTGCCTGCAAATGGAGGTGACGGTAAACGGCAAGATGGGTCATGCCGCTGTGCCCGAAACGGGTGTTGACGCGCTGCAGGCGGCCACTCACATCCTCAACGCCTTGTACCAACAAAACACCTTGTACCAACAAGTCACCAGTTCCGTCCAGGGCATTACCCATCCTTATCTGAACATCGGCATGATTGAAGGCGGCACCAACACCAATGTGGTTCCGGGCAAGGTGGTGCTCAAGGTTGACCGGCGCATGATCCCCGAAGAAAACCCGGCCGATGTCGAAGCCACCTTGCATCAGGTGATCCGCGATGCTGTGGCGGGCGTGCCAGGCATCACGGTGGACATCCGGCGCTTGTTGCTGGCCCACGCGCTCAAACCGCTGGATGGGAACAAACCGATGGTTGATGCGCTGTGCAAACATGCCAGCGCCCTGTTTGCGCAGCCGATCGCGGCATCGGGCACCCCGCTGTACACCGATGCCCGCCTGTTCAGCGAACGCGGCATCCCGGCAGTTTTATACGGCTGCGGCCCGCGAACCGTACTGGAAAGCAACGCCAAACGCGCCGACGAACACATTGAGCTGGAAGACCTGCGCCGCGCAACCAAAGTGGTGGCGCGCGCGTTGGCGGATTTGTTGGCGTGAAACTGCCCCGGGGCCACCAGGACAAGCAGCCAGGCGATTGCCAAGGTGACGACAACAAGGAATTGTGCACTGGCGCGGATCGAACCCACGACCCTTGGCTTCGGAGGGCGTGCAATGAGGTCAATCCAGTGTGATGTTGTAGGTTTCTAATGTTCATCAAATGGTGACATTGGACAGGACACGCCCTCTCATGTTTATCCGAGGCGCTACATCTTCACAAAGTCGCTTTCTATCGATCGAGCCAGCTCAATGGGGATTCCAGCCTCCATCGTGTGGGTGCTCCAGCCTTGCAGTGCAAGCCGAACCTGGGCAATGGTGTCCTTCGCATTGCGGATCAGCCACCGGTCGGCAACCTCCAGGCAGTCGTGGCGGGTGATATCGCGGAACTTGCCGTTTACCGACATGAGGTGCTGGTACGTCCAGTCTCCCTTTGGGTTGTAGGCATGGGTTACATCGTAGGCCGGTGCGAGTTTCCAGACGCCGTCTCGGCCCATCAAGAAGGACACGTTCTTCGTATGGTCGTCGCAATTGGCGGCGGCGACGTTGAAAACCATGCGCCGAAAGGCCTCTTGCATGGCGTCCGGCCCCAGGCCCAACTCATGGATGGTTTGGAACAGTTGGTTGTAGCTGTGGGTCTCTCGCTGGTTGTAATCCAGGTGTGCCATCGCGCATAGCGACTGCATGTGCACGTGCCCCTCGGGGCCACGGTCGAAGCGTTTGATCATGAAGTGGGCGCGCCCGTTTTCCTTGAGCAGATTCACTTTGGGCATGTCGATACCGGCCGCCGCGGCCATCAGGCCATAGGCAAACTCGATGCGACCATAGTGACCACCTTCGCCCAAAGCCTTGTCCTCACCCATTCCATCGAATTTGAGCAGCCAGTGCTCGAAGCCCGCATCCGCTGGCAACTGACCCGAACGGATCTCGTTGGTGATGGGGTTGAACGCGATCACCGCTTTCGCGCGTGCACCGCCTGCGGAGGTTCCAACCTGAATCAAGTTGGAGAGTGCCGCCATGGTCGCCCGGTCCCCGCTGAAATTGCCCGTCAACACAGATCGCGCTTTGACGACCAGTGAGGACAACTCGATGGCCGTGGGTTTGGTGTGTCGGGGCCCGCGGCCCGGTTTGAAGGAGAGGGCGCCCATGGATCGTTCGCCCATGTAGGCAAGCCGGTCGAGGGCGGTGATGCTGGATGTCTTCACACCCTTGTCGGCCATGTAGGCGTCGATCAGCGCGTTGCCGAAGCGATCCGGCAGGGCGTCCGCCAGCAGCGCTGGTAACCGATGGTACGTATCGACCGACAACAGGGGAAACGTGTGTGGCTGCGTATCTTTGCGCAGCTTCAAAGGCGAAAGCTCGTATTTAGAGCGCAACCAGTTCGGTGCGTACTGAAAAGCGTAGAAGCGGCTTTGGGTGTCCAATGCAACCGCACCGACGGGCTCACCCCAGCAATGCACCTGAATGACGGGGATGGGCCTATACACGGGCTGCTCCTTTGCCTTTTGAGGCTCGTGGCTTATACGCGCGCTGGCGCTCCGTTTTGGTAGTCGCGCGCATCAGATCCATGGGGTTGACGCGTATGGCCGGAGCCAGATGGTTCAACCAATCCTGCATGCCCAGGTGGCGGACGACCAGGATGAGCGTCTTGAGGCTACTGCCAGACCCTGCTTCCAACCCTCTGATGGCACCCAAGCTCAAGCCGCAGACCCCTGCTAACTCCAGCTGGGTAAGACCTTGCTGCAGCCGCAATCGGCGTACTTGCTCGGCAAGGTGCTGCTCCAACTCTTCCGAAGTCTGCCGCTCTTGTATAGCCATAAAAATATGTATTAAACGGTAATTAGTCTACAAAAGCTAAAATTAAAGCAATAATAAATACTTACTATTAAAACCGTAAATATGACAACAATAATTAATAGATGATACAAACGATTTAAATATAGCTATTATATTAGTTTTTCATTGATACAGGCCTAACGGTAAGATTCGTGTAAAAACCGTTGATCAGTTCTGCGTTGGGGTGCACGGGGGCTCCGGTGGGGCGGGTGTGCTGATGATTATGCCCAT
>JANOVW010000522.1:0-3978 GCA_031417575.1 Rhodoferax sp.
GTCGAGGGCATCGGCACCCTGCATGGCATCGTAAGACAAAGCGAGAACTTCAACGCAGTCGCCCAGCGGTCCCAGGTGGTCAATGCTGTGCACAAAGGGAAAGGTGCCCCGCCGTGACAACCGGCCGAAAGTTGGCTTGAGCCCCCAAACGCCGCATAACGAAGCCGGAACCCGGATGGAGCCATTGGTGTCAGAGCCGAGCGTCAAGGGGACCTGCTCCGCCGCAACGCTTGCCCCGGAGCCACCTGAAGAGCCGCCGGACACGCGCGTCAGATCGTGCGGGTTATGTGTGGGCCCGTAATGGGCGTTCTCGGTAGTGAAGCCGTAGGCGTATTCATCCATGTTGAGCGCGCCCAGCAACACAGCCCCCGACGCTTTTAATCGCTGAACGAGAACGGCATCGGCTTTGGCTGCGGGTAGTGAACGATTGATTTTGGAGCCTGCCAAGGTGACAACGCCTTCAATGTCGAACAGGTTCTTCACGGCGAAAGGCAGCCCTGCCAGAGCAGGCACCGTTTCGCCGCTTTGCCTCCGCCGATCAATTTCTTTGGCCTGTGTGCGAGCCGATTCCCACATTCGCTCTGAAAAGGCGTTGACCTGACTGTCGGTCGATTCGATCCGGGAAATTGATGCTTCGCACACTTCAGTGGCGCTGATTTGACCTTTGGCCACGGCCCCCAACAAATCAAGCGTCTTCACGGTTGCGGCTCCTTTTTCGGGCCCGAAGGAAAAGGCGCCGGGCAATAAAGCTGAGCCGGTTCATCATCTGGCAGCAGCTCGCCAGATTGAACCGTGCGGGCGATTCCCTGCGCAACTTTGAAATGGGCCGAAACGGCCACAGCCCGCTGGTGCGTGAGGGGAATGCCCTGTATTGCGGCCCCCGCCTTTATATAGTCGAGCAGGTCGTTGTCGCTCATCGGCGCACCTCCCGTTGAAAAATCTCCAGACTCAACTTCTTGGTGCTGACAAAACTGGGCGTCGAAAGGGTTTCGATCGTTCGGGGGCGGGCATCGCTATAGCGCAAGGTTTCCGCGATCCGGGTGGGTCGCTTGCTCAACAGCAACACTTCATCAGCGAGATAGACCGCTTCTTCCAGGTCATGCGACACCAGAAGCATGGTGGTGCCGGTCTGCATGAATACCTCCTGCAGCTTTTCCCGAATGAAGATCGTCATCTCGAAATCCAGCGCGGAAAACGGCTCATCCAAAAATAACACCTCCGGGCTCGGGGCCAGTGCCCGCATGATGGAAGCGGTTTGTTGTTGCCCGCCCGAGAGTTCATACGGATAACGGTTCAGATCAAACTTCACATCAAATGAAGCCACCAACTCCGCCATGCGCCGATCCACTTCGGCTTTGGATTTGCCCGCCAGTTTGAGTGGGTAAGCTATGTTGTCAATGGTGCGCATCCAGGGGAAAAGGGCCTCCCGATAGTTTTGAAAGACGTAACCAATTTTGGTGTCTTTGAGGCTCTTGCCATCAAACAATATTTCGCCGGAATCAATCGGTACCAGGCCGGCAATCATGTTGATGAGCGTGCTTTTTCCGCAACCATTGGGACCAAATACCGAAACAATCTTGTGCTTGGGTATGTCAAGATCAAAATTTTCATACAGTGGCCACCCTGCGAAGTATTTGGTGAGCCCGCGAATGGTGATGTGCGTGCCGGCGGGTCCGGGCTTGAAGGCGGGAACCGGAACATCGGCCACAACAGGCGCGTTCAGAACTTCAGTCATCGACCGCTCCAATGCACGATACGGCGCTCGGCCAGCAAAAACAGGATATTCAATGCATAACCCAAGGCGCCAGCGGCCAAAATCGAGGCGTACATGTCTTTCACATTCATCACCTGCTGGGAGTTGATGATGCGGTTGCCCAATCCGCTGTCTGCACCAATAAACATCTCGGCCACGATCACGATAACCAGCGCCATGGAAACGGCAGACCGCAAGCCGACAAAACTGGGCTGCAGGCTTTCCCAAATCAGCACGTCCTTGAATACCTGCCAGTTTGAAGCGCCCATGACCTTCGCAGCCATCACCCGTTGTTTGCGGGCATTGATCACACCGTAGGCGCTGTTGAAGATGACGATCAGGAACGCACCAAACGCGGCGATCGCTACTTTGTTTACATCTGACACGCCAAAAATCATCAGGAACAAGGGAATCAGGGCAGAGGATGGCGTCGAGCGGAAAAAATCAATCAGGAACTCGACGCTGCGATAGGCTTTTTCATTGCTGCCCAGCAAAACACCCAAAGGCATTCCAACAGCTGCCGCGATCATGAAGGCCTGAACGGTGCGCCACACGGTGACCAAAAAGTCTTTGAGCAAAGGCCCACCTGCGAGGCCGTTGAACAGGGCGGCCAAAGCGTCAGCAGGCGGGGGCAGCAAGATCGGTTTGATCAGGCCCAGCCGCACAGACAAGTCCCACAGAATAAAAAGAACCAATGGCCCGATGAACGGCAAGGCTTTTTCCCACGAGCGGGTTCGTGAGGTTTGTCGGGGCGGTTCCGATGGTTCACGCAACGACCATGGTGTTGCGTTACGGGCCGCGAGGGGTGCAGCAGTGGCTGCTGGGTTGGCGCTGTCCATCCGGATCAGGCTTTGTACAACATCGAGTCAACCATCAGGCGTGAGGTGAAGATTCCCTTTTCACTGAACAGGTCGAAGAACTTTTGGAAGTGGGCGATGTCGGCAGGCGTGAATTCGTTGTACATCGTGTAGGCTGCCAAAGGCACTTCACTGGTGAGTGCACCTTCAATCGCCGTGTAGCCCTTCAGGTACTGCCGCGCCTCAGCTGACTTGGTGCGCACGTAGTTGACGCCTTTGCCGTAAGCGGCGATGAATTTCCGGGCTTCTTCCGGGTTCTTCTTGATAAATGCTGATGTGAGTGAGGCCGAACCACCGAACCAGGGTGCATTGGCATCACCCAAGACGTAGCGCGAAATAACACCCGCTTCAAGCACTTTGGTGGTGCCGTTCAAACGTCCGATCGTGCCGGTCGGCTCCAGGGTGTAGCAGGCATCAAGTTGCCCAGCAGCCAGTGCGGCAACATGTTGGCCGATAGGAAGTTCGACCACGGTGGCGCCACTTGCGCCCCCGCGTTCAAGTATCGTTTTGGCCAATGTCACGTTTTGAATCCCTGGCCCCGAGCCGACACGTTTGCCTTTGAGGTCAGCCATGGTTTTGGCAGTGCTCGCAATCGGTACGATGACCTCATCCAGCACGTTTTTGACATTGCTCGGATTGGCACAAAAAATCTTGAAAGTTCCTGGGGCGGCAATTTCACCGATCGCCAGATTGCCCGAGCCCGTGCCGTTGGCGCTCCCATCACACCGGTCTGCCAACATGCCTTCCATGATTTGCTGCGCACCCGCGAACTTCAGTACCTCGACGTTCAGGCCCGCCTCTTTGAAGAAGCCCAGCTCGACCGCCGCATAAAACGGCAATCCTGCGGCAATCGGCCAGTAGCCAATGCGGATCTTGGCACCCGCCTGCGCCAGCAGCACAGATGGAGTGCCCAAGCTTGACAATACGCCAAGGGTTGCGGCGGTTTTGACCAGGGTACGACGGGTTGTCATGTTGAATCCTTTAGGTTGATGGGTTGGATGGGATGGATTGAAGGTAGGTGCGCCAACCGCCAAAATGCGAGATGTCGGTGGCGTCGTGAAGGGCCTGGGATTCGCACAAAAAGCCCTGCACCATGCGCCCGTCTGCAAGCTTCAGGCTGCCGATGCCCAGCGGAGTGGGTATGAGTGCGACGAACGAGCCGTAATTTGCTACGGGCATTTCCCATAGTTCTACAAAAATGGCTGAGCCACTACCGGGTTCGACGCGCACCAAACCGGGCTTCGGTGGCACCGTTCCATGAAGTGCGTAAAAGCGGTAGTCTGGTGCCGTAAAGGTCTCGCCTACCAGTAAAGCCCCGCGATCGGTCAATTGCCCGTTCAGCGGTATGCCCGAGAGATGGGCACCGAC
>JANOVW010000523.1:0-3501 GCA_031417575.1 Rhodoferax sp.
GATTGCCACGGTAACCGGCGGCACGTTTGAGGGTGAACGCCTGCGGGGCACGGTGTTGCCGTCACCAGCCGGTGATTGGCTGCTGTTGCGCAGCGATGGCGTGTTGTGCCTGGACGTGCGCATGACGCTCAAAACCGACGACGGTGCCCTGATTTACCTGCATTACAACGGCATGCGCCATGGCCCCGAAGAGGTGCTGGCGCGGCTGGGCCGGGGCGAAACGGTAGACCCGGCCACCTACTACATGCGTGCCATGCCGGTGTTTGAAACGGCATCTGCCAAATACAGTTGGCTAAACCGTGCAGTGTTTGTAGCCATGGGCCGGCGCGTTGCGGCTGGGCCCATTTACGACGTGCATGAAGTACTTTGATCGGATTGGACAACCCCAATGACCAGCATCTTCGACCAGCACCTGGATAAAAACGCCGCCAACTACGTCGCGTTGTCGCCGGTGAGTTTTGTGGAGCGTAGCGCCGAAGTGTTCGGTGATTTGCCGGCGGTAGTGCACGGGGCCCGTCGCTACACCTGGGCGCAAACGCGGGAGCGCTCGGCGCGGCTGGCGGCTGCCTTGCAGGCTTTGGGGGCAGGGCGGGGCAGTACGGTGAGCGTGATGCTGCCCAACACCCCCGAGATGATTGAAGCGCATTACGCTGTGCCCGCCATCAATGCGGTGCTCAACACCTTGAACACCCGGCTCGATGCGCCGCTGCTGGCTTGGCAGTTGAACCACTGTGAAGCCAGCATTCTGATCACCGACACCGAGTTTTCCGGGGTGATGAAGGAAGCATTGCGTTTGCTCACCCGTGAACATGGCCGTACGCTGCAAGTGATCGACGTGTGCGATGCCGAATACACCGGCCCTGGCGAACGCCTTGGTGCCCATGAATACGAAGCGCTGTTGGCCTCCCATGCGCCACTGGCCCAATTGCAGGGCCCGGCAGATGAGTGGGACGCCATTGCCGTCAGTTACACATCGGGCACCACCGGCGACCCCAAGGGTGTGGTTACCCACCACCGGGGCGCCTACCTGAACGCCGTGTGCAATGCCGCCACCTGGACCATGCCGCATTTCCCCACTTACCTGTGGACGTTGCCGCTGTTCCATTGCAATGGCTGGTGTTTTCCGTGGACGGTAGCCATGCTGGGCGGCACCCACGTGTGCCTGCGCAAGGTGGAAGCACAGGCCATTCTGGAGGCCATACGCACCCACCGGGTAGATCATTACTGCGCTGCGCCCATCGTTCATAACCTGCTGATTGCCGCGCCACCCGCCCTGCGCGAGGGCATCACGCAAAAGGTGCGGGGCATGGTTGCGGGCGCTGCGCCACCTGCCGCCATGATTGAAGGTATGGCACAAATTGGTTTTGACATCACCCACGTGTACGGCCTGACAGAAGTTTATGGCCCCGCTGCGGTTGCGGTAAAGCGCCAAAGCTGGGGGACTGAAGCCCTGGGCGAACAGGCGCGGCTGAATGGCCGCCAGGGCGTGCGATACCCGCTGCAGGAGGGCATGACGGTGATGGCTGTCAACGCAGCTGGTGACAGCACCATGGCCGAAACGCCCGCTGACAGCGCCACTATGGGCGAAATCATGTTTCGCGGCAATATTGTGATGAAGGGTTACCTGAAGAACCCGGCTGCTACCGCCAAAGCGTTTGAAGGCGGCTGGTTTCATACGGGTGATCTGGCGGTGATGGAGCCGGACCGCTATGTGAAGATCAAAGACCGCAGCAAAGACATCATTATTTCGGGCGGCGAAAACATCAGCTCGCTGGAGGTGGAAGATGCCCTTTACCGCCATCCCGCCGTTGTGGCCTGCGCCGTTGTGGCCAAGCCCGATGCCAAATGGGGCGAAACGCCCGTCGCGTATGTGGAGCTGAAACCCGGTGCCGCCGTGAGCGCTGCCGAACTGGTGGGGCACTGCAAGGCGCTGCTGGCCGGCTACAAGGTACCGCGTGACATCCGGTTTGAGCCGATTCCCAAAACCTCCACCGGCAAGATCCAAAAGTTTGAACTGCGCAGCAGGGTGAAATCAACTGCTGCGCTAGATTGAGGCTGACGATTGGCCCACTACGAGCCACCTACAGAATTCATAAACCCAACCCAGTTCATTGATCCATGGCCATCCCACTCGACTCCGACAGCATCAACCATGGCATTCAACTGGCCATTGCGCCCGTGTTTTTGCTCACGGCGGTTTCCGGCATGATCAGCGCCGTGGCGAGCCGGCTGGCGCGCATCATTGACCGGGCGCGGCTGGTTGAAGACCGAGCAGGCGCCTCGCAAGATGCCGCCTATTTGGCCAATGCCACTACCGAGCTGGCCGAACTGCGCTTGCGCGGCCAGTTGGCCAACGGCAGCATTGCGTTGCTGACCACTTGCGCCTTTCTGATCGGCTTGACCATCTTGGCGCTGTTTTTGGGTGAAATGACAGCCTTCAAAGGTGCGCGCTGGGCAGTCAACAGTTTTTTGGCAGGCGTGGTGAGTTTTCTGTTGGCACTGCTGTGTTTTTTGGCTGAAACCTACATCTCTACCCGCCTGCTTGACTTTGACTTGTTGAAAAACGCTGCAACCCAACCACGCTAAAACACTTTTACCCCCGCTGAACCATGATCAAACTCTATTACCACCCGTCACCCAACCCCGTCAAAGTTGCGCTTTACCTCGAAGAAACCGGCATGCCCTATGAGCTGGTACCGGTGGATACCCGCAAAGGCGAACAACACTTGCCCGCGTTCAGGGCCATCAACCCGAACGGCAAAACCCCGGCCATGACCGATGGGGATGTGCGGGTGTTTGACAGCACGGCGATGCTGCTTTATCTGGCTGAAAAAAGCGGCCAATTTGTTCCCTCAGGCGGTGCAGCAGACCGGGCCGAGATGTTGTCGTGGCTGATGTTTGTTGCCACCGGCATTGGGCCGTACTGTGGCCAGGCGGTGCATTTCAAACACTTCGCGCCAGAACCCAAAGACTATGCGGTGAATCGTTACGACTTCGAGGCCACGCGGCATTGGGGCATCCTGAATGACCACCTGGCCACCCGTACTTGGATGGTTGGCGACAACTATTCGCTGGTCGATATGGCGGTGTGGGGCTGGGCGCGTGCCATACCGCGCATCATCGGCCCGGATGCCTGGGCCAGTCTGCCGCATGTGAAGCGGCATCTGGATGCCATCAGCGCCCGCCCAGCCGCTGTGCGCACCGAAGCGCTAAAAGACCAATTTGCCTTCAAACAAGATGTGGATGCAGAAGCGCGCAAGGCGCTCTTTCCGCAGAATGAGCGGCTGGCCAAAACGGCCTAGTGAGTTAGGCGAGTTAGGCGTTGGTGCCGTAGCAATCGGACTGCGCACAGCGCCCGATGGGCTCGACCCGAGCTGCCAGATGAGTCCAGATGCACATGGGCCACCATGGAGGCGGGCAATTATGAATTTATTTGTACTACATTTTTACCAATAAAGAAATTAGCAATTTGTTGATTATAAAATTGCATATTCAGATATA
>JANOVW010000524.1:0-19617 GCA_031417575.1 Rhodoferax sp.
CGCAGGCCCACTGAACCAGCAACCCGGGGTGCCGCAAAAGGCTCAATACACACCAGGCCCGCACTTTCCGTCATGCCCAGAATGTTGCGCACGGGAATGTGCAAACCACGTTCGAACTGTGCTGCCAGTTCGATGGGCAAAGGTGAGCCCCCGGTGTAGGCGACCTTCACGCTATGGATGTCGCCGTCAACTGGCAGGTTGAGCAGCGTAGCCAGAACCGTGGGCACACAGGCCAGCGCAGTGACCTTCTCGCGTTCACAAAATTTCCAGTAGTTGTTGACAAAAGCGGCATTGCGCATGCCGGTTAAGGTTGGCAAGATTTGGGTGCCTCCGACCGACAACACCGCCAAGCCATAAACAAACGCACCGGCAACGTGGAACAGCGGAAACCCGTTGATTTCAACGGTGTGTTCGTCGAACCCGTAAAAAAGCGGTGCCAAACTGCTGGTGTGCACCTCATTCGCGTGGGTGTGCAGCGCAAGTTTGGGTGCACCCGTGGTGCCACCCGTGTGAAAACACGCCACGACAGCTGTCTGCGGGCTGGCTTCGCAATTCGCCATGCGCGCCTGAATTTCGGGGTCAGGCTCGGGCGACTGGCGGGCCAATTGGTCTTGAAAAACCGCGACGTTGGCCAAGTCCATCGATGAATCATTCACCCGGATTTGCAACACAGGAATGTCATACAGGTGCGTTACCTTTTCAACGGTTGACCAGATGTCCAGCTCCTCGTTGGGCCCCAGCGCCACCATCACCTTGGCATGCGAGGCTTTCAGCAAAGTGGCAATATGGTCTGCCTGCAGCAAATAGTTGATGGGGCAGGCACGCGCTGCGACCTGCGCACCCCAGAGGGCGTAGTGGGTTTCGGGCAGGTTGGGGGCCAAAATGGCAACCGCATCATCAGGCCCAACACCCATGGCCGCAAACAAGTTGGCAGCCCGATAAATCTGCGCCATCAATTCACGGTAGTTCACCCGCCGCACAGGCGTCGTTAGGTCTGCGTTGGGCAAATAGCGAAAGGCATCGCGATCCGCAAAGCGCGCTGCTGCCTGCGCGATCAACTCGGTGGTGGTCCGCGCGGTGACAACATCGCGGTAGGGCCGAGCCTCCAGAGCTTCAATATCCGAAAGATTGGAGAGGACGTTCATGGGGGATTTGCGCAACGATAAAAGTGCAGTGTAAATAGGCGGTTTGACCATCGCACTGTTTCGGCAGTCTGGCTTTGTATCATGAAGGCCTAACGAATCCAATTCACCCACTTTGACCACTCAGATTTATGAAACTTTGCCGCTTTAATGACAACCGCCTCGGCGTGGTTCAAAACCACGAGGTGCTGGATGTCAGCGCAGCTTTGGATGTATTGCCTGCCCTGCACTACCCTTACCCGGTGCAAGACCAGTTGATCGCGCACTTGCCCCAGCTCAGGTCGCGCATCGAAAACTTGCTGCCCAGTTCCCTGCGGTTGCCCGTTTCTCAGGTGCAATTCCTGTCGCCGGTGGCCAACCCCGGCAAGATCATCGCTGCGCCGGTCAACTACGAAAAACACCTCAAAGAGGTATTGAATGACCCTGGAATTCATCACAACAACCAGATCAGCCATATCCAGCGTGCCGGTTTTTTTCTGAAGGCCGTAAGTTCGTTGCAAGGGGCATCCAAGCCCATCATTTTGACCATGCCCGAACGGCGCACGGATCATGAAGTTGAACTGGTGATTGTGATCGGCAAAGTTGGACGCCATATTGCTGCCGCCGATGCCATGGACTACGTGGCCGGCTACTCGATCGGCCTGGACATCACCATTCGCGGGCCCGAAGAGCGCAGCCTGCGCAAATCACCCGACGGCTACACGGTATTGGGCCCGTGGCTCACCACCGCCGATGACATAGCGCAACCAGGCCAACTGGAACTGGCGCTGCACGTCAACGGCATTACCAAACAAAGATCCAACACCAGTGACCTCATATTAGACGTGCCTGCGCTGATTGAATACGCATCGCGTTTCTACACCTTGTACCCCGGTGATTTGTTGTTCAGCGGAACGCCTGAGGGAGTCAGCCAACTGCAAGCGGGCGACAGCCTGTTTGCGCGGATCGAAAACCTGGGAGAGATGACGATCCCCATTCAGGGCCCGATTTAATGGTTCTGGTGCTGGTCCTGGCCCAAACCTGGCCTAGGTCAGGGTCAGGCCAAGCCCAACAAGCGCATGGCGTTCTGTTTCAGGATCAAGGGCTTCACGTCGTCCTTGAACCCTGCCACTTCAAAATCCGCCATCCAGCGGTCTGGCGTGATCAAGGGGTAATCGCTGCCAAACAGAATGCGGTCTTTCAGCAAGGTATTGGCGTACTGGATGAGTTGCGGGGCAAAATATTTGGGGCTCCACCCCGAGAGGTCAATCCAGATGTTGGGCTTGTGCAGGGCCAGCGAAATGGCTTCGTCTTGCCAAGGCCAGCTCGGGTGGGCGACCACGATCTGCATGTCCGGGAAGGCGATGGCGACATCCTCCAGCAGCATCGGATTTGAGTTTTGCAGACGCAGCCCACCGCCGCAGCGCATGCCGCTGCCAATGCCGGAGTGGCCGCTGTGGAAGATGGCCGGGAGCTTGTATTCGTTGATCACCTCATAAATTGGCCAGGCCATCTTGTCGGCCGGCAGAAAACCCTGCACAGTGGGGTGAAACTTGAAGCCGCGCACATTGTGGTTTTCTACCAGGCGGCGCGCCTCACGCCCCCCCATCTTGCCTTTGTGCGGGTCAATGCTGCCAAAGGCAATCATGATGTCGCTGTTGGCAGCCGCAGCGTCAGCAATTTCTTCATTGGTAATACGGGCGCGGCCCATTTGGCTTTCCGCATCCACTGTGAAGTTCACAAAACCAATTTTTTTCTCGCGGTAATACGCGATCGTTTCATCCATCGTTGGGCGTTTGCTGTTGCGGAAATACTTGTCAGCCGCGCGGTCATATTCTTCGCCATAGTTGTCAAACGGGTTGCGGCAAGATACCTCCAGGTGGGTGTGGGTATCGATAGCGATCAGGTTCTGGGTATCCATGGGGCTCCAAATTGAGTACGGTGAGTTTCACAAGTTTAGCGAAGTGATGCGCTGACGATTCAAGGCCGGGTTTCGTAAATGCCGAGCTTGCGGTGCAGCGGGCTCTCATCTGCGATAAAAACGAACCCCGGAGCCGACAGGGAACGATTTGTCAGCCGGATCGGCGTGTACCCTGGGGCGCAACAGGTGTCTGCCTCAGCCAAGTGCACCTGTTTGCCATCAACTTCCAGATCAACGCCGCCTTCAATCATGTGAAAAACGGTGGCAGGGCTTCGGGCGGGCAGGTTCAGCATCTGGCCAGGCCGCAGCATCAGTGCGTAAAACCCCAAAATATTTTCAGCGTGATCACCGGTTTCCGGGTTGCTATAGGTCACCTGCACACATTCAAGGAGCGGCTGGTCTTGTGCCAAAGACTCCAGCGCAGCACGTGCATCCGCCCACGGGTATCTGAGCATTGGATACGGGTTGCGTGCGCGCTCGAAAACCGGCGTGGGCAACAAACCACCCCGGGCGTAACGGCGCTCACCGTGGTCGTCGCGCGGCGTTTGGCGGCCACTGTTCACGTGGTAACTGGCCTCAAGATAAAACACCAGCGGCACATCAAGAACATCCAGCCAAATCACCGGCTGGTCACCGTCATGGCCATGTTCATGCCATTGACCGGTTGGTGTGAGGATCAAGTCACCGCGCACCATCGGGCATTTTTCACCATTGACCGTGCTCCACGCGCCCTCGCCCTCCACGACCATGCGCACGGCGTTGGGGGTGTGCCGATGTGAGGGTGCCCACTCGCCCGGCAGCAGCAATTGCATTCCCAGGTACATGGCCGCGCTGGCCTGCATTTTCTCCAAGGTATGCCCTGGGTTGGCCAGCACCAGCACACGCCGTTCAGCCTTTTCAATGGGTGCCAATTCACCTGCCCTGAGCAACAATGGCCGAATGGCAGCGTAAGGCCAATGCGTTAACTGGGTGTTGGGCCGGGGCTTTTCGGGTGGCAACAGCGAGCGTAAATTGGGCCACAAGGGGACCAAATTGTGCGATGCCAACTCGGACACGTATTCCGCAGGCAAATCTTCCAGGCGGCCCAATTCACTCATGTTAATTCCTTTGTGTTTTGCCTCAGTCCAGGCTGATGCTTTTGCATTTAACCAATTCCTCGTGGATTTTGCCCTTGATTTCAGCGTTTACGCATCCAGCATGAAGTTGCCAAAAAAGGCGGCAAGCTCGTCAGTTGCGTCAAGCGGCAGGATATGGGCGATGTATTGATCGGGCCGCACCACGACCAGGCAGCCCCGCTGGCGATCAATGCCGCGTAATGTGTAGATATCGCCTTGGGTTGATGGGTTGGCCGACTGACCCTTTTCAGTCAACGAACTAAAGGCTTTTTCATAATCACGCAGCCCAAAGCGTCCCTTGTGTGGAAACAATAGCTCGGGCATGGCCGTTACCCACAATGTGTGATGACTTTGCTGGAAAACGGCCCGCACATCCAACACAGCATCCAAGTCGGCGCCTGCCGGGGTGTAACGTTTCAACGGCGATTGGTCCGAATCTTTCAGGTAGCTGCACAGCTTGCCTACGGCCGACGATGCTTGTGCTTGATCACCGTGACCAGCGAACGCAATGAGGCGCCAGCGCCCGTCTGCTTCAAGTGTTTGCCCCAGTTGCATGAGCTTGCCGTCCCCCAGTCGGACAATGGACGAGGAATGAAAACGACTGCCAATCTCCAGACCCGGCGCCAAGTGCTGATAGGTGGATGGCCCGGTCAGTAACGCCGGCTTGTATCGCGTTGCTGTACCAGCCGTGTATCGGCCATGCTGCACAAAATAGCGCTGCACGGCTTCAGGTTCGACACCTGGCGCGGTGCCTGACCCTTCCGGATCACCAGGCTTCTTCAATGGCGCGCTCAGCATTTGAGCCCATTCGCGGTCGAAATCGATCAACTCTTTTGCCACGGCCTGGCGCTCGGCGGAATAGGTGTGGAGCAGGCTGGGCGGGCAGCGCCCGCGCAGAACTGCCGCAAGTTTCCAGCCCAAATTAAAGGTGTCTTGCATCGAGACGTTCATACCCTGGCCTGCTTTGGGGCTGTGCGTATGGCACGCATCACCTGCAATAAAGATGCGCGGCTGGCGTGTAGCCATCTCCTGGGGCTGGAGGTCGTCAAAACGGTCGCATAAGCGCTGTCCGATTTCATAAACGGACCACCAGGCCACTTCTTTCACGTCAAGCATGTAGGGATGAAAAATGCGTTGGGCTGCAGCGATGATCTGATCAATGCCGATGTTGCGGGCAGCAACCCGCTCATTCACGGCGAGTTTGTCAAGCTCTACATAGACGCGAACGAGGTAGCCGCCTTCGCGCGGAATCAACACCACACTGCCTTCATCGGCAGACTGGATCAGCGACTTGAAACGGATGTCCGGAAAGTCGGTGACCACCAGAACATCCATCACACCCCAGGCATGGTTGGCAGAATCGCCTTGCAGCGCCCGGCCAATGGACTGGCGCACAGCACTGCGTGCACCATCACAACCGACCACGTACCGGGCGCGAATGGTCTCAACCTCGCCGGCGTGGCCAGCGTCCTGCCGCTCAAACTGAACCGTGACCGGATGGGCTGCGTCGTCGTCAATGTCGGCGTCTGGCACCCGCACCAAACCTGCCAAGCGGCGACTGTAAAACGGCACCATGCGCGAGGCAGAGCGTTGCATGATGTCCAAATAGAAATCATGCACCCGCGCCTGATTCAAGATGACGTGGGGCATGTGCGAGAGGCCGTCCTCCACGTCCGGCACGCGCCCACTGCGCACAATCTTGTTTCGATCACCCCCTTGGTCGTCAGGCTTCCAGAAAGTTGTCTCGTTCACCCAATAAGACTCTTTCAGCACCCGCTCGGCAAAACCAAAAGCTTCAAACATTTCCATCGTGCGGCAGGCCACACCATCGGCCTGGCCCAATTGCAAAGGGCCGGGCTTCTGCTCGACGATGACGCAACGGATGTCCGAAAAGGCCGACAACTGCGCGGCCAGGGTCAGGCCAGCCGGGCCGCAACCGACGATCAGAACATCGGTTTCAGCGGGCAAGGCACGACCGGTGTTTTCAATCGAAGCTGGAACGGCGGCATCGAGCAGTCCCGGGTCACCGGTACGAAAACCGTTGAGGTGAAATTGCATAGTGAGCTTCCTTTTGACGCAATGGTTGCGGGGTACCGGGTTTGGTTCGGGGCTATTCTGATCAGTCCGATGTTGCCAATGGCCGTCATGAACGCTGCCAGGTGGCTTTGACGTGCATCAACTGTCGCAGGCTTAGACTATTGCGTCAAAGCAAAAAAAGAATTGTTAATATATTGTTTTTATATATATCAGTAAACTGACCTCATGGCGAAACTCGACTTCGACTGGCTCAGCGTTTTTGTGGAAGTCTATAAAACGCAAAGCGTGTCGCGGGCTGCACTGGCGCTTGGCATCGAGCAGGCCAGCGCCAGCATTGCGCTGAACAAGTTGCGCCGTACTTTCAACGACCCGCTGTTTTGCCGCACCTCGCGAGGCATGGAGCCCACCCCCAAGACCCTGGCGATATATCCCGAACTGTTGGCGGCGCTGATGCATATTGAAAGCGCCCGGGGCAGTGGCAAGCCGTTCGAGCCAGCATCAGCGCGGCGGGTGTTTCGCCTGTGCATGACCGACATCAGCGAAATTGTTTTGCTGCCGCAACTCGTCAATCACATGCAAATCGCTGCGCCTCATGTCGTGGTCGAGATCGACAAAATTTCGCCTGACACCCGCCGCAGGCTTGAATCTGGCGATGCCGATCTGGCAGTGGGCTTTGCGCCAGACTTGAAAGCCGGGTTCTACCAGCAGGCGCTTTTTGCGCAAGATTTTGTGTGCCTGGCCGCGCAGAATCATCCTCGCATCAGGGGCAAGCTGAGCCGCAGCGGTTTTGCGCAAGAGGGGCATATCGGGGTGACAGCCACCGGAACTGGCCACTCGGTCGTTGACAAAAGCCTCGCAAGGCATGGCGTCGAGAGGCGAGTCGTTTTGCAGGTGCCGAGTTTCTTGGGCGTGGCGGCCGTAGTGGCACAAACAGAGCTGTTGGTTATCGTGCCCCGCCAGTTGGGCCAACTCATGGCCCAATTGCATCCCGTGCAAATTCTGGTGCCCCCGGTTGTGTTGCCGACCTATAAAGTCAACCAGCATTGGCACGAGCGATTCAATTCAGACGCGGGTAACGTCTGGATGCGAAGGACGCTGATGCAACTCTTTGCAAACGCGGGTTAACCCGAGTTTTCAGCCTTTGAAAAATCAGTTAAATTCGTTATTTAATATAACCATATTAGCCACCCATGATGTCGCACTACCCCACCACCGCCACCCTTGAAGATGTGTCGGTTGAACACCGCGCCACGATCTCGATCATCCGCCTGACCCGTCCGCAAAAACGCAATGCCATTTCAGACGGTGTCATGGCAGCTATCGGGCAACGGTTTGCCGAATTGCCTTCTTCAACCAAGGCGGTCGTCATCGATGGCGAAGGGCCGCATTTTTGCGCAGGCCTCGACCTGAGCAGCCTGAAGGAGATGGATGCCGTGGACGGCGTTCACCATTCACGCTCGTGGCACAAAGTTTTGTCAGCCATTGAGTTTGGCCAAGTACCCATCGTCGCCGCCATGCATGGTGCAGTTGTCGGCGGCGGGCTGGAGTTGGCCACCTCATGCCATATCCGGGTGGCTGACGAAACCACCTTTTTTGCTCTACCCGAAGGGTCACGCGGCATATTTGTCGGCGGCGGCGGTTCCGTACGGATCACCAAACTGGTTGGTGCACAAACGGTCATGGACATGATGATGACAGGCCGGGTTTACAAAGCGGCAGAGGGTGTCACCAAAGGTTTTGCCCAATACCTGGTGCCCGAAGGCCAAGCCTTGGCCAAGGCCATTGAATTGGCCGAACGCATCGCCCAAAATGCGCCCATGACCAATTACGCATTGATGCACGCCCTGCCCCGCATTGCAGAGCAAACGGCAGACCACGGCTTCATGATGGAAGCGCTCATTTCTTCAGTTGTGCAGTCGGCGCCAGAGGCCAAGGCCCGGGTGCGCGCCTTTCTGGATGGTTCGGGCCCCAAAGTTCGCCCTGAAGGCATTGCAGTCGATCCCAAATAGGCCAAAAAAATAGGCCACCAACACCATGTCCCAACCTTCAGCCACAGGCTCAACCCCCGCACCGAAGTTTCGGCCCTTTACCTTTGGCGTAACCCGGGCGGTTGTATTCGAAGCCGAAGGCAACACCTTTTTAAGTGCTGACCAGGCGCTGCTGCCCTATGAGCACCGCATGACAGACCGCCTCATTCATTGGGCGGGCGTCGCGCCAGACCGCACGCTGTATGCGCGACGCGAACCTGCTTTTGGCGGGCCCTGGAAACACCTGAGCTTCAAGCAAACCCTGGAAGCTGCGCGCGCCATTGGCCAGGCCCTGCTCGACCGTGGTCTTAACGCCGAAAGACCCTTGGCGATTTTGAGTGAAAACAGCCTGGAACACGCCATGCTCGCCTTGGGGGCCATGTATGTGGGTATTCCTTTTTGCGCGGTTTCACCAGCGTATTCCTTGGTTAGTCAGGATTTCGACAAACTCCGGCACGTATTGGACACTCTCACGCCCGGCCTGGTTTATGCGCCCGATTGGGAACGTTATGGGCGGGCAATTGAAACCGTGGTCCCATTGTCAACCGAGGTTATTGTCAACTCAAATGCTATTCATTCAATAGCTAGCAGTGTAATTGATTCGAGAACGATATCCACTTTTGAATCTCTGCTTCAAACGGAAGTGACTGCGGTCGTCGAAAACGCCATGTTGGCAACGGGGCCCGACACCATCGTCAAATTTCTGTTCACCAGTGGCTCTACCAAACTGCCCAAGGCCGTCATCAACACCCAGCGCATGATTTGCGCGAACCAGCAGCAAATGTTGCAATCCATGCCCGCCATCGGGCAAGACCCACTGGTTCTCATGGACTGGATGCCCTGGAACCACACCGCGGGTGGCAACCACAATTTTTTCATGGTGGTGCATAACGGCGGCACGTTGTACATTGACGATGGCAAACCAACGCCCGCTTTGCTGAAAGAAACCTTGCGCAACTTGAGCGAGATCGCGCCGACCTGGTACTTCAATGTGCCGGTTGGTTTTGAAGCCATCGCCAACGCCATGCGGACCGATGAACAACTTCGACGCAATTTCCTCAGCCGGGTTCAGCAGCTTTTTTATGCGGGTGCTTCATTGGCGCAACCTATCTGGGACAGCCTTTACGCTTCTGCCGAGCAAGAATATGGGGAACGCGTTGTGATGACAGCCGGCTTGGGTATGACCGAATCGGGCCCATTTGGCCTGTTCGTCACCACGCCGCATTCCAAGGCGGGTGATTTGGGCCTGCCTGCCGCTGCGATGGAACTCAAACTGGTACCTACCGGAGACAAAGTCGAGGTGCGTTATCGCGGCCCGAACATCACACCTGGCTACTGGCGCAACCCGGAAGCAACCCTTGAATCGTTCGATGAGCAGGGGTTTTTCTGCACCGGTGATGCGGTGAAATGGATTGATGAAGCTGACGTTCATCAGGGCCTACGCTTTGATGGCCGGATTGCAGAAGACTTCAAGCTCAATACGGGTACCTTCGTCAGCGTGGGGCCGATGCGTGCCAAGATCAACAGCGCCGGCGCGCCCTACGTTCAGGATGCCGTCATCACCGGTCTGGATTTGCGCGAGGTAGGTGCCATGCTGTTTCCGACCGCACTGATGCGGGGCCTGAGCGGCTTGGGGGATTCAGCTTCTTGGGCAGACGTTGTGGCGACACCGGCGGTGAAAAATTGGCTGCAAGATTTGATCAGCCTATTGGCCAAAACCTCCACCGGCAGCGCTACGCGGGTTGCCCGTGCCGTGATCCTGACCGAGCCGCCTTCAATTGACAAAGGCGAAGTCACCGACAAAGGCTCCATCAACCAGCGGGCTGTACTCAAACACCGCTCAGAATTGGTCAATGCCTTGCATGAAGGCCGCGAAATGGCCGGTGCTTCGTCCATCGTTACCCCGCAGTAATCTACTTTTCCATTCCCCAGTTTTTTTTGCCCACGATCAGAGGAGTTTTTATGCAACGTCGTCAATTTACCCAAGCCAGTGTGAGCGCAGCCGTTCTGGGCGCTTTGGGCGCAAGCCCCGTGTTTGCCCAGGCCGGCCTGCCGCTGGAACAAGTCAAGTTTTTCTTTGGTTTCCCGGCTGGCAGTTCGGGCGACATCGTCGCGCGGCGTGTTGGCGACAAGATCGCGGGCAGCGCGTATTCCAAAAATGGAGCCGTGGTGGAGAACAAGCCTGGTGCTGGCGGACGGATTGCGCTGGACGTGCTCAAACCCATGCCGGCGGATGGCTCGCACCTGACGCTCACGCCCTATTCCATGTTGTCGCTCTACCCGCACGTTTACACCAAAATGAGCTACGACGCCTTCAAGGATTTTGTCCCCGTCTCCATGGCAGCCATCATGCAACACGGCCTGGCGGTGGGCCCGATGGTGCCAGCCAGCGTGACCGACGTGAAAGGTTTTCTGGCTTGGTGCAAAGCCAATCCGAAAGATGCCAACTATGGCTCGCCCGGCGCAGGCTCCACGCCCCACTTTATTGGTGCACTGCTGGGTTTGAATAACAACATCGACATGAAACACGTACCCTACCGGGGTTCCGTGCCGGGTGTCACCGATGTGGTGGGCGGGCAAATTGCCGGCATGGTCACGCCACATGGTGATTTCATTGCCAATCACAAAGCGGGCAAGCTGCGCATTTTGGCCACCTCGGGCGGCAAGCGCTCGCCTTTCGTGCCAGAAGTAGCCACGTTTGCCGAGCAAGGATTTCCAGAGTTGACGGTAGACGAATGGTTTGCTTTCTATGCACCTGCGGGCACACCTGCCAACGTGGTGAACGCAGCCAGCGCCGCCATCAACAATGCGTTGAGAGACAAAGGCGTGATTGACAGCCTGGCCTTGGTTGGCCTGATCGCCCAGGGCTCAACACCGGCTGAACTCGGTGCCAGCCAGAAGCAGCAATACGATCGCTGGGGTCCGCTGATCAAACGAATTGGTTTTACCGCCGAATCCTGACACATAACGCTTTTTGTTTTGCGCAGTTTTAATTCACAACCCGAGGAGATTTTCATGACCACACGTCGCCAGTTCACCCAAGCCGCAGCGTCAGCTGCTATTTTGGGTGCCTTTCCCGCCTCATACGTCAGGGCACAAGCCATGCTTGACAACCTGCGCATCATCGTTGGGTTCCCGCCGGGGGGAACCACCGATGCTTTTGCCCGGCGCATGGCAGAAAAATTGCGGGGCGTTTACGCCACAAACGTCGTGGTTGACAACAAGCCCGGTGCAGGTGGCCAGGTGGGCGTCATCACGCTGAAAGATTCTCCGGCTGATGGTTCGGTGATGTTGTTTACGCCGGGCTCGATGATCACCATCTACCCGCACACCTATCCAAAACTGCAATACAAAACGTCCGATGTGTTGCCGATCAGTACCGGCATCTACACCGCCTTTGGCCTGGGTGTGGGACCAGCAGTTCCAGCGTCCGTAACGGACATCAAGGGCCTAGTTGCCTGGCTCAAGGCCAACCCCAACATGGCCAACTACGGAACCCCAGGCGCTGGCTCCATGCCGCACATGGTTGGCGCCCTGCTCGATAAAGCCGCCGGGCTGGACATGAAACAAATTGCTTACCGCGGCTCTGGCCCGGCGATCATTGAATTGTTGGGTGGCCAGTTGCCGATGTTTACCTCGCCGATTGGCGACTATTTGCAACATCTGCCCAGCGGCAAATTGCGCTTGTTGGCCGTCACCGGCAAACAGCGCTCGCGCTACGCCCCCAACGTGCCCACCTATGCCGAGCAAGGTTTTAGCGAGTTAACCATGGAAGAGTGGTTCGGGTTCTTCATGCCCGCACGCACGCCAGTGGCTATCGCTACACGCATGAATGAGGCGCTCAAACAAGCCATTCCGGCAAAAGACGTGGCTGACTTCTCCGCGCCGATTGGTCTGCAGCCCGTCGCATCGCCAAGCATCGATGATTTCGCCAGAACGGTTAAAGCCGACTCGGACTTGTGGGGCGGATATGTAAAGCGCATCGGATTCACCGCTGAATCCTGACCTTCCCCAGTTCTTCAGGCCGCCCAAGAACGCGGCCTTTTTTATATTTTTTAGGAGCAAACCTGATGATGTCGAAATTCCATTTGATGCGGGGTAACCCCCAAACGGCGGCTAGGAGCGGCCTCTTCCTGGTAGCAGCAACTGCCTTGGTTTCGTGTTCGACCCTGCCCGGCGGCGGTGAACCCATGGCGCAACTCAAACCAGCCGAAGGCGGCACGCTCAAAACATGTGGCGTGATCAGCGCGAGATTTGAATACCCCAATACGGTTTTGCGCGAAGCCGCGCCCATCGCTGCAGGCGCTGTCACGCTGCTGGGTCGGCCAATCGCCGCGCACTGCCAAGTGTCAGGTCGCATGTTCGCCCGTAAAGGCATTGACGGCCAAGATTACGCGATTGGTTTTGAAATGCGCTTGCCAACCGAATGGAATGGCCGCTTCTTCCATCAGGTCAATGGCGGCATTGACGGGGTCGTGCAGCCAGCCTATGGCCCCAACACCAACAGCGCGGGCGCTCTGGCGCAGGGCTTTGCTGTCATCAGCTCGGACGCCGGACATACCGGGCGCCAGAACCCCAAGTTTGGTGAAGACCCGATTGCCCGTACCGATTATGGTTACGGCGCCGTGGGCAAACTCACGCCCATGGCCAAAGCCCTGATTGCCTACGCCTATGGCAAAGCCCCAGATCGCTCCTATATTGGTGGTTGCAGCAATGGCGGGCGGCACACGATGGTGGCGGCCTCGCGTTATGGCGATCAATATGACGGGTTTTTGGTCGGCGCACCCGGCTACCGCCTGCCCAGCGCCGCGTTGGCGCAGCTTTGGGCCGCGCCAAAATGGAACGATTTGGCTACACCCGGTGCCACTGTCAACCACCCTTTTGCGCCCAACGTCAAACTGCCCGATTTGGGCTCAGCCCTGAACGAGGCAGAGCGCCAAACGGTTGCCAGTGCGGTGCTTGGCAAATGTGATGCGCTGGATGGTGCCGTAGATGGCCTGGTACAGGATGTCAAGGCCTGCCAAGCCGCGTTCGATTTGCAGCGCGATGTACCAACCTGTTCGGGTTACGGTCTGGGTTCTCGCCACGGCCAGTGTCTGACGCAGCCGCAAAAAGACCTGCTGGGTGAGGTTTTTGCCGGTGGCAAAACGCCTTCTGGCCAATTGATTTACACCAGTTTCCCGTGGGATCGAGGCATTGCCACACCCAACTGGGCCAACTGGAAGTTCGTCAATTCACAAGCACTTGACCCTGCTGCGGGCAATATCTTCATGAGCCCGTCGCGCAACATTGCCGGGCTGTCACAAATCGACCTGGATGAAGCCTATAAGGCCATTTTTGCCACGACGGCACTCTTCACCGAATCGGCCGATTCAGTCATCACACCACCGGGTAAGGAAAACCCGGTGAACCTTGCAGCACTGCGGGCCCGTGGTGCCAAGATGTTGATGTACCACGGCGTGAGCGATGCCATTTTTTCAGCCAACGACACCGCCGCCTGGTGGGATCGGCTGAACCAGGCCCAAGGCGGCCGTGCGACAAGTTTTGCGCGTTATTTCCCGGTGCCCGGCATGGCCCATTGCAGTGGCGGGCCCTCCACAGACCGGTTTGACGGTTTGAGTGCCCTGGTCAAATGGGTCGAACAAGGCGAAGCACCCGAGCAACTCATTGCAGGGGCACGGGGCGCTGGCAATACGGCCGGCACCAATGCCGACGTGCCAGCCGATTGGTCGCCCGTGCGAACCCGGCCGCTTTGCCCTTACCCGAAAGTCGCCCGTTACACCGGTTCCGGCGGCATCGACGACGCCTCCAGTTTCAGTTGCCAATAAGAGACTGGGCAATGGCCCAGGCCAGTGGCCTGACCAGTGCCCAGCCCACACTAGCGCACCACGGCACGGCACGACGCAACGCATGGCGTTTTGCCAGGCTGTGGCAGGTCTACTGACACATCATCCCATTTTTAAAAAACCATGACTGTCAAACCATTGATCGCCAGCTTTTGCTTGTTCGCAGTGGGAGCCCAAGCACAGACGCAAGCCCCCGATTGCGCCGCGCTGGCCGCCAAAGCCATTCAATCCGCCCGAGCGGCCAAGCGCCAGACCGAACTTATAGCGGGCGACATTGAAGAGGCCACCAGTTTTGAGTGCCGCTGACTCTTTGCCGGAACCGTCGCATGTCGTCGGTCCGGTCAATAGCCAATTTTTGGAAAGCCTGCCGGGTTACAACGCCCGGAGGGCCTCTTTGGCCATCCTTGACGCTTTTTACAAAGACATGGCCATCTTCGATTTTGGCCCGGTCGATTTCTCCGTCATGTCGATCATTTCGCACAACCCGGGCATTACTTCCCGCCAACTGTGTGCTGCCTTGAGTTTGTTGCCACCCAACCTGGTTGGGCTGCTCAACCGGCTCGAAAAACGCGGCCTGATCGTGCGCCAGCCGCACCCCAGCGACGGGCGTGCTGTGGGGCTGTATTGCAGCCCGCAAGGTCTTCAAATCACCGAAAAAGCAGAAACCGCTGCAGCGGCTTCTGGTGCCAAAGTCACCCGAAAGCTGACCGCCGCGGAACACAAGACGCTGGCCCGTCTTTTGCAAAAAATCTTCCTTTGAGCTATCAAAATGTGGCCTGTTAACGGGCTGCAGACAGGTCAAAGCAAAGAAAAGCGGCATTTTTCCACCTTTTTGTGGCTTAAATGCACCAGTACCAGCTATGAATGTTGTAGCGCTATCAAATTTGCGGTACATTTTGATTCCGTTTCAAATTCCGCATCGAAGAGGAGAAAAACCATGGCAGCCAAAGATACCGTCGCATTGGGCAACCTGTTAGCACTGTTGGAGTCGCGCTATGCGATGCGGGTATTGTGGGCCTTGAAAGATGGGCATCCCCAGACTTTCCGCCTGCTGCAAGACAGCGTCGGGCAAATCACCCCCAACACCCTGAACACCCGTATCAAAGAGCATCGCGAAGCCGGTTTCATGACACACGGCAGCGAAGGTTATACCGTTACGCCGTCGGGTATGGATTTGCTCAAACGCCTGAACGATTTACAGGCATTTGCCACCAAATGGGGCGTCACCCAGGCGAAGAAGCCCGCCAAGTAGCCGGCTGATTGCCCCCTATTTAGAAAAGGACAGTTCGCTGTCCTTTTTTTTGGCCTGCACACGCTTGGCACATCGGTCTTGTCAAAAGCGCCTTCACAATGGTGACTTGCCAAATCGCCCCTTTTTGGATTTTTTGCCCAACCCAAATGAACACACAGCTCCACCCATTGCAAATCCTGCCTCATGATGCCGCGGGGGCCCTGCTGATTGGGCGGGTTTGGGTGGCCGGGCGCGGCGCCGTGTTGGTGCGCGTTACACCGGACGATGTTTTTGATTTGTCGACGCTGGCAACCACATCGGCCCAGTTGCTGGAGCTGCCTGACCTGGCGCGGCAAGTTGCCAACCACGGCAACTCACAAACCGGGAATCGCTTGGGCAACACGGCCAGTATTCTGGCGAATTCCGAGCAAAACGAGCGCCACCACAACACACCGTACTTCCTGGCACCGTGCGACTTGCAGGCCATCAAGGCGGCCGGCGTGACCTTTGTCTCCAGCATGCTGGAACGCGTGATTGAAGAACAATGCAAGGGTGACCCCAGCAAGGCCGACGCGGTGCGGCAGGCGGTATCGGCCGTCATTGGCGACAACTTGGGCCGCGTAGTGCCCGGCTCACCGGAAGCGGCTCAACTCAAAGAGGTGCTGATCGCGCAAAACATGTGGTCGCAATACCTGGAGGTTGGCATTGGCCCTGATGCCGAAATTTTTACCAAGGCGCAGCCCATGAGCGCGGTAGGAGTGGGTTCGGAAATCGGCATTCACCCCCATTCGCACTGGAACAACCCGGAGCCCGAAATTGTGTTGGCCGTCAACAGCCGGGGCGAAATCGTCGGCGCCAGCCTGGGCAATGATGTCAACCTGCGCGACTTTGAGGGTCGCAGCGCCCTGCTGCTCTCCAAGGCCAAAGACAACAACGCCTCGGCGGCTATCGGCCCTTTCATCCGTCTGTTTGATGCCCATTTCAGCCTGGCAACGGTAAGCCAATGCGAGTTGACCGTCACGGTGAAAGGTACCGATGGATTTGCCATGCAAGGCGGCAGCAATATTGGCCTGATCAGCCGCACACCGCAAGACCTGGCCAGCCAGGCCCTGAACGCCAACCACCAGTACCCGGATGGCATGATGCTTTACCTGGGCACCATGTTTGCACCCACCCAAAACCGCCCGATTCCGGGACGCGCCAGCGGCGAAGGTTTTACCCACGTTTTGGGCGATATCGTGACGGTTTCAACCCCTGAATTGGGCAGTCTGGTGAACCGGGTGAACACCAGCGACAAAATCGCACCCTGGACCTATGGCGTCTTGGCGTTGATGCAAGACCTGGCGCGGCGCTGAGATTTCGCCTTACTTGCCGCGCTCCCAACCTACCGCTCTTTTCATGACTTCAATTTCACGTCAACCCATCATTGCCCTGTTTACCGGCGACCCGGCCGGCATTGGTCCCGAATTGGTGAAAAAACTGCTGGGTGATGCGGCAGTGTTGCAAAAAGCCAAGGTCATCCTGATTGCCCAAACCTGCGAATTTCCGGCGGATGCCGGGTTGCCGCCTGGCGTGTCACGTCACCCCTGGGCAGGAGCCCATGCAGCACCTTTTCCGTTGGGCGTGGCCGATCAAGCCAACGGGGCCTACCTGATGCAGGGGCTGGCTGAGGGCGTCAAGCTGGTGAGCAGCGGCCAGGCCAACGCTTTTTGTTTCGCCCCGCTGAACAAATCGGCGCTGCGCCTGGGTGGCATGCACCAGGAAGACGAACTGCGCTGGTTTGCCGAGTTCCTGGGTTTCAAGGGGGTTTGTGGCGAGCTCAACGTTTTAAAAAACCTGTGGACCTCCCGCGTCACCTCCCACGTGCCGCTGCGTGACGTATCAGACCTGCTCACGCCCGCCAAAGTGGCCGATGCCATTGGCATGATCACCCAGGCCCTGCAAGCCAGCGGCGTGGCCAGCCCACGCGTGGCGGTGTGTGGCTTGAACCCGCACAACGGCGACAACGGCAATTTTGGCGATGAAGAGAGCCGCATCATCACGCCTGGCGTTGAACTGGCCGCCCAACGCGGTTTTGCGGCGGATGGCCCCTTCCCGGCTGACACGGCCTTTGTGCGCGCGTTCAAAAGCGCAGGCGGTTACGACGGTGTGGTCACCATGTACCATGATCAGGGCCAGATCGCCATGAAACTGATGGGTTTTGAGCAGGGTGTTACCGTGCACGGTGGCCTGCCCATCCCGATCTGCACCCCCGCGCACGGCACCGCGTATGACATCGCCGGCCAGGGGCTGGCCGCCCCCACTGCCATGATCAACGCTTTTGATCTGGCCTGCCGAATGGGCAGCGCCCAGGTTTGAATACCTTTTGGACGACCCGCCCCCCTTATCTAGTATCTACCTACCCACCCGCCCCTCCACCCACTTCCAAAAGGCTGATGATGAACCCGACACTTTTGCAAACCCTGTGCCAGCCCGCGCGCCTGGCGATGGCCGTAACCCTGACCGCTGCGCTTGGCGCGGCAACGGCACCTGCAGCATTCGCCCAAAACTTTCCAACCAAACCGGTTCGCCTGATGGTCGGTGCCAACGCAGGAGGCGGCACCGACATCATCGCCCGCATGCTGGCTGAAAAAATGGCCGACGGGCTTAAGGGCACCTATGTGGTCGAAAACAAGCCGGGCGCATCCAACACCATTGCAGCCGACTTGACTGCCAAAGCCGCGCCGGACGGCCACACCCTGCTGGTGGCCACCAACACCGGCCAGGCCATTGCACCGCACCTCATCAAACTGGGTTTCGATCCGATCAAGGATTTGGCACCGGTGGGGCTGATCGTCACCGTACCCAATGTGCTGGTCGTGGGCGCCGGTGTACCGGCAACCAATGTGCGCGAGCTCGTGGCCCTGATGAAGGCCAAGCCGGGCGACTTCAAATACGCCTCGTCTGGCGTGGGCAGCACCCAGCACATTGCCGGCGAAGGTTTTAACCTGGCAGCCGGTGTGCAAAGCATTCACGTGCCCTACAAAGGCAGCAGCCAGGCGCACCTGGACGTCATTGCCGGCAACGTCGAGATCATGTTTGACACCACCTCGTCGGCCATGAGCCAGATCAAGGCGGGCAAATTCAAGGCATTGGCGCTCACCACAGCCAGCCGCAGCGCCGAGTTGCCCAACGTGCCTACATTGGCAGAAGCGGGTGTCAGCGGGTTTGAAATGAGCACCTGGTACGGCTTGTTCGTTACCGCAGGTACGCCGCCCGACGTGCTGGCCAAGCTGCAAGCTGAACTGACCCGTATTTTGAAACTGCCCGATGTTCAGGCCAAACTCAAGGGCCTGGGTGGAGAAGTAGGCACCCTCACACCCGAGCAGTTCTCGCAACTGAACAAACAGGAGTTCGAGCGCTTTGGCGCCCTCATCAAGCGGGCCAACATCAAGCTGGAATAAATCGGCACTGCCTTGAGGGCCCCTCGACGGGGACAAGTTGCGCCAGGTCGGTAAGCGGCAGCGGCCCGTGCGGGTGGGCGGCTGGCATAATTGGCCACTTTTTACGCGACTCTCAGTGCCGCCTCGGTGGCGCATTCCCAGGGGCGTGTATCGCTGTAAACCGCTTCATTTTGACAAAGCAGGCGTGAAACGCGTTACTTTTTTAATTAAATATTTAGTTTTATGAAAATAACGCGTTTTATTCACGTATAAATTGCACAGTCAGATATATTTTTAGTAGCATTATTTCAATAAATTTGTACATTTAATTTTTTAAAAACAAGGAAAAATATGATTACCACACCAACCGGCCTGCAATACGACGACACCCAAATCGGCTCCGGCGAAGTGGCCAAAAAAGGCCAAAGTGTCACCGTTCACTACACGGGCTGGTTGTACAACAACGACACCCAAGGTGCCAAGTTTGACTCCAGCAAAGACCGCAACGACCCGTTTGTCTTCTCGCTGGGCGCAGGCATGGTGATCCGCGGCTGGGACGAAGGCGTAGCAGGCATGTTGGTCGGTGGCAAACGCACGCTCATCATCCCGGCCGAGCTGGGCTACGGCGCGCGTGGCGCGGGCGGGGTGATTCCAGGCAACGCCACCCTGAAATTTGACGTCGAGCTGCTGGGCGTACGCTGAACACGGGCCCTGTTGGCCACCTTGATTCTTAAGCGCCATCTGGGCCAACCAGCACGGCGCCGAACCCGCTTTTTCCGGGCCTGGTTCTGACCGCTTCCAAACCTCGTTGGTTCGACCAGCGCTTAGCTTCGGTATTCGCGATCAGGCCCAGGCGTTATGGGTCAGGCGGCAGGGCTCCTTCGGTAACGGCTGGCT
>JANOVW010000525.1:0-5663 GCA_031417575.1 Rhodoferax sp.
TGGTGATGCCGGTGAGCACGAGGTTGCGGATGCCCAAGGTGTGCAGCACCAGCTCCAGGTCGGTGGCGTAGAACGAACCCTTGCCGGGTTTGTCGATCACCACCTCGCCGGGCAGCGGTTTCAACTCGTCGATGATTTCCCAGCCCGGTTCGCCGCGCACCAGGATGCGCCCGCACGGGCCCACGTCGCCGATGCCCACGCCATTGGTGCCGATCTGCCGGGAGCGCCAGCGCTTGTTGGCTGGCAGGTCTGCCAGATCGGGTCGATGGCCCTCACGGGTGTGAATAAGGGTGTAACCTGCACCGCGCATGGCAGCCATCAGGGCCTTCAGCGGCCCAATCGGCGCGCGTGTCAGCGAAATGTCGTAACCCATTTTGTCGACGTACCCGCCCGGTCCACAAAAATCAATCTGCATGTCGATGACGATCAACGCTGTGTTGCCTGGCTGCAGATCACCGTTCCAGGGCCATGGATAAGGGTTGGCTTGAATGTAGCGTTGCATGGTGACCAGCCTCAGGTTGGCCGATGTATTGCAACTGGCAAGGCATCGGGTACCAGCGGATGGGTCTGGGGCCCGGCATAACTGCGCGTGGGTGGCTCGAACCCGCATGCAGTGCCATCTGTAACCGTGACGCTCCAGGGCAATTGGTAACGGCCTGCAGCCATATCGTGCATGTACGTGTAGGGACAATCCTGCGCCCCGCCCTTGACGGCAACATAACCGCGGTGGTACAGCTGGTAGATGTTGTTTTCTACGCCCCAGCCGCTGCGTGCTTCGCGGACCAGGTCGGGTCGTAGCTCGGCGGTAATGATTTCATCAGGTCGCCCACCGCCTTGCGTCAGCACGGTTCCGTCAAAGTTGCAGAACATGCCCTCGCCCATGGAATCGAAAGTGCCATCACTGCCACACATGCACACGTTGGCGGTGTAAGCCAAATTCTGGAAAGCATTGGCCTGATTGGTAATCTGCCAGGCATGGCGGATTGGCGCTGTATAGCCTGCTGTGCGAATGATGATCTCGGCCCCTTTGTAGGCTGCCTCCCGGGCCATTTCAGGAAACATGCCATCGTGGCAAATGATGAGCGCTATGCGACTGCCGTTGGGCCCATCACAGACCGGCACGCCTAAATTGCCGGGCTCCCAGGGCTCCACGGGTACCCAGGGATGCAGCTTTCGGTAATAGAGCCGGATGGTGCCGGTGTTGTCGATGATCAAGCCGCTGTTGTAGGGGTTGCCACCCGGGTTGCCCTCCATGATCGAGAAGCAGCCCCAGATGTCATTGGCAATACACGCCTGTTTGAAAGCGGCAACCTCCGGGCCATCGAGCGAACACATGATCGCCGGGTTGGTATCCATGCTCAGGCCGTGCAGCGAGTACTCAGGGAACACGACCATGTCCATGGTGCCTTGGTTGCGTCGTGCTTTGGCCACCATCTCGCAAATCCGCTGGGTTTGCAGGGCCAGGTCCGCTGGCGTTTTCACCACCGGAAGCTGGAGCTGAATCAGCCCCATGACAACGCCATTCTTTGATTTGTTCAGACCGCCTAATCCGCTCATGGTGTTTGGTACTTCCTATCGTGTAGATGACAACTCACCCGGACTGCCTTGCGCCACGCTTCCCGGCTTGCAGGTTAAAAAGAGAATCAGCAGCGTGAGTACATAGGGAACCGTGTTGAACAGGTGGTAGCCCCAGCTGATGCCGATTGACTGCAGCGCGGGGCCAATAGCCCCTGCGCCACCGAACAGGGCGGCGGCACCGATGCAACGCAAAGGGCTCCAGCGTGCAAAGATCACCAGCGCAACAGCAATCAAACCCTGGCCACTGGAGATGCCTTCATTCCAGCTACCAGGGTAAAACAGGGTGAGTGATGCACCTCCCAAACCGGCAATCATGCCGCCAGCCGTGGTCGCAACCAAGCGGATGCCACCGACCGAATACCCCAGCGCTCGGGCTGCAAGGGCCGAATCACCGGCCATGCGCACGAGCAGACCATAGCGGGTGTGTTTAAAGCCCCACCACAAAAGCGCCGCCAGCGCCAAACCTGCGGGCAGCAATGCATTTACCTGCAATGCCGACCGGATGGCCGATGAATCGCTCCACAAACCCAACTCAATGGCTGGAATCTGGGGGGCTTGGGGTTGAATCAGGGGTTTGCCAAAGTAAAAGGCCAAACCGGTTCCCAACAGCATCAAGGCAATGCCGGTTGCCACATCATTCACACGCGGTAACGAACACAATAACCCGTGCAAAGCCGCCAGCAAACCACCGGCAATGGCACCGGCCAGAACGCCCATCCTGGCAGATCCGGTCAGGTACGCGCCGCCAAACGCACACATCGCAGACAAAACCAGAACGCCCTCGAGACCCAGGTTGATACGACCTGATTTTTCGGTGAGGCACTCACCCAGGCTCACAAACAGGAAGGGGGTCCCAACACGCAAAGCGCCACCCACAATCCCCGCTACCAGAGCGATCCATTGGTCAGGGGTCATCGCGCGCCCCCTGCCGAAGGTTCTGCCGGGACGAAACGTGTCAGACGGTAAAAGGCCGCCTTCCAGTCAACGCCGCGCAAGGCTTCGCTCGCCAAAATCAAAACAAAGGCAATACCTTGCAGCACCAGAACCGATGCATCAGGTAATCCAAGACGGCGTTGCAACAAACTGCCCGCCGCACCGAAACCACCAAAAAGTATGGCCACCGGTATGATGGCGATGGGGTGATGACGGGCAATGAACGACACCAAAATGCCGGCGTAACCATACGCCGCAATCAAGGATGCATTGGCGCTGGTGTGAACGGCGGCCACTTCGATGGCGCCGGCCAACCCTGCGCATCCCCCACCGAGCACGCAGGCCAGAAGAATCAGTTTGGACGCGGGCAAACCAACCAGTTGCGCAGTGCGGGGGTTGCCACCCACCACCCGAACTGAAAATCCTGAAGATGTCCACCGCATCCAGAGGCCCAGACCGATGCAGGCAAGCAATCCCACGACGAAACCCCAGTGGATGTCCGACCCACCCATGCCGCCAATTCGCATGCCTTCTGGCAGCGCATAGGTGGAGGGTTTGTTCAGGCTGGAAGGGTCACGTAAAACGCCCTCGACCAAGTGCTTGAAAATACCAATGGCAATATAGGCCAGCAGCAAGCTACTGATCGTTTCGTTGATCCCGCGGTACTGCCGCAGCCATCCCGCGAGACCGACCCAAACAGCACCGGCTAACCCGCCCGCCAAACACACCAATACAGTGCCCAACATATTTGCCGGAAGCGGTAGCAAATAAGGCACTGATGCACAGGCCAACCCACCCAAAACCAACGCACCTTCGCCGCCGATGATGACGAGTCCGGCGCGTGCAGGCAGCGCTACGCACAATGCTGTCAGCATCAACGGCGCGGCGCGTTGCAGTGTGTTTTGCCACGAAAACCAGTCGCCAAAGGCCCCCATGAACAGCAGCCGCCAAACCTCCAGCGGATTCACGCCAGCCAGCGCAACCAGCACGCCAAATACCAGCAGCGCCGCCACAATGGCAAAGACTGGCAAGAGGGTGTCGTGCAGTGTGTTGCGCATGCTAGCGTTGACCCTAGATGGAGCCTACAACGCCATCAACCAGGTAATTCATGCCTTCGAGTGAGAGGTCAGTTTGCTTGAGTGACTTGCCTGCGGGTAAGACTTCCTTGCCTTTGTTGTCCTTGAGCGGGCCTTTGAAAATATCAAAACTTCCGGCGATCATCTTTGCCTTGGTGCTGTCCGCGTCTTTCTTTGCGGCGTCTGTCACCATCGAGCCATAAGCCGACATCTTGACGAAGCCCTCTTTTAACCCGCCGCGGATGAAATTGGGGTGAGGTTTACCGCCGCGGGCTGCGTCCAGGAACGATTTGTAGGCGGTGAGCCAGTTCCATTCCGCACCCGTCAGGTAGGCATTGGGTGCCAACTTGGCTTGTGAAGCGTGGTAGCCGCAGACCATCTTGCCCCGTTTGGCCGCTGTTTCGACGATGACCTTGGGGCCGTCCACGTGCATGGTGAACACGTCGCAGCCTTGATCGGCCAGGCTGTTGGTTGCCTCGGCTTCTTTAACCGCCATGGACCAGTCACCGGTGAATATCACGTTGCAGGTGATGCCGGGCTTTACCGAGCGGGCACCCATCAGGTAAGCATTGATATTGCGCAGCACCTGCGGGATGGGTTTCGCGGCAACAAAACCAATCTTCCCGCTCTTGCTCATATGCCCGGCAACCACGCCATTGAGGTATTGGCATTCGTCAATGTAGCCAAAGTAACTCGCCGTGTTTTTGGGGTGTTTGCCATCGGTCCACATACCGCCGCAATGGGCAAACCGGGCATCCGGATATTTGGCCGCAATGGCCAACATGTGCGGATCAAAGTAACCAAATGAGGTTGGGAAGACCAAAGATGCGCCATCTTGGGCAATCATGCCGGTCATTGTTTTTTGGACGGCAGCTGTCTCGGGTACGTTTTCTTCTTCAACCACCTTGACGCCCGGCATTTTCTTGAGCTCTGCCGCGGCTTGGGCCTGGGCCTGGTTGTAGCCGTAGTCATCCCGTGGCCCCACATAAATGACCCCCACGGTGATCGGCTTTTGAGCTTGCGCGAGGGCGCTCCAGCCAGCCAGCGCGCCGGTAGCACTGAGTGCAGCAAGGGTTTTGATGGATTCTCGACGGTTCAGGGTATTCAGGCTCACAGTTTTCTCCAGTTAAGGGCAAATGAACAAACGCTTCAAAACAGTGCGTAGAAGATGTACCGTCTTGAATACAAGATTAGGAGCAAATTCTGTGCCTATCGACAGCAGCAGAAAACGCACCACCTCTGGGCTTCTGGGCTCTCGCCGTCATCCGTTGGTCAGCCCGCGCTACATCAGGCTGACATGAGCAGCAACCACCCGCCATCCGTCAGCAGTACGCACCCAGGTTTGACTTTGTCGACCCAGCTTGTCGCTGCCCACACGTCGGAACTCGGTGTTTGCTGTTGCAAAATCTTCACCATACGTGGTGATGACCGTGTTGAATATTTCGCGGGCCAATCCGTGTACGGGGCGCCCGGCACGGAATGCTTTGATCGCCGCATGGCCGTAAAGGTTTTCGGCGGCTCCGAAGCGCAGGGTCAGTGTGTTTTCCCAAAAAAGCTCATCCAGTACCGCAACGTCGTTGGTGACCAATGCCTGTTCATAGCGGCCAAATACAGAAGTGACTTCAGCCACAATTTCGGGCAAATTGACTTTCATGGCAACGACGCTTTCTTGAGGTGTGAAACCCCCGACTGTTGCAGGACCATCGCCGCGCGCAAGGCCAGGTCCTCACGCCAGGGCGCTGAAATGAGTTGAACGGCAATCGGCATTCCACCGGTTCCGTCTGGCCACATGGGTGCGGCCACGACCGGGCACCCAGCAAACGAAATGGGTTGAGTCAGCAGGCCCATCGCCGGTCGGCTGGGGTGCTGGATGCCGTTGATTTCGATCCAGTCACTACCGATAACCGGCGCGCAGACGGGTGTCACAGGGGCAATCAGAAGATCCCAGTTTTCAAACAGCGCATTGACCCGGTCCCGATAAACGCGCCGAAAACGCTGGGCCTTGACATACCAATCAGCCGGTTGGAGGGCACCGGAAACCAGGCGGTCCACAATCAGCGGTTCGAAATCGTCAAT
>JANOVW010000526.1:0-2200 GCA_031417575.1 Rhodoferax sp.
CGAACCCAAGGTTTCGGCCAGCACCACACTCACGCCGCCGTGCAAAATGCCGTGGGGTTGAATGGTTCGTTTGTCGACTGGTACGCGCGCCCGGATGAAGTCGTCGCCCACCTCCAAAAATTCAAGGCCCAGGGTTTCGCCAACGGTGCCCCGGTGGATGTGCGTCAGGCGCTCAATGCTGATAGGTTGTTTCCAGATGTTCACATTGGCCTTAAAGCGTCAAATTAACTAATTTACAAATATATACAAAACTATAGTGGCCAATTGTTCATATATAAATTGCACAATCAGCTATAATATATATATAACTAATGATCAATATTTATATAAAAAATTCTGTTAAATACATTCACAGCAATTTGTAGAAGGTAATGCTCACCCCGTTGGGCGCGCGCGCACCGCAGCCTACAAAAATACTTTCGGTCATCCATTGCAAACGCGGGGTTGACACTTCAAACACCGGGGCGCAGCGGAAGTAAACCCGCGCTGGGTCTACTGGTTCACCTATCAACAGCCGGGCCACGTCTTCGGCGCTGGCGCGGCGCAGGGCGCGGTTCATCACAAACACGTGTTCACCAGCGTAGTCACCTTCCAGCGCCAGCATATAACGGGCATCCAGGTCGGCGGTGGTGTCGTTGGGCACCCGCTGAAAATCGGCACCGCCGGGCAGCACGGTGCCCTGGAGTTGCCCGGTGACGATGCCCCCGGTGATGGGGATGATGCGGCGCAGCCCCCGGGTTCCCAGGCCCATCAGGATGCCGGCATCGATTGGCGCGGTAACCGTGACTTCGAGGTCGCAGACGTGTTCAAGGCCAGGGGGAGCAAGGGTGCGGGTTTGCAGGTTGGTCATGGGAATGCGGGATAAAGGGTGGTTCAGGTCGCTGATGCGGGCAGCACTTCACCGCGATTTTCACCAAAACCGATACGCACCGCGCCCGGCCTTTCGCACCAGCCCCGCAAAATGATCGCGTCACCGTCGAGCAAAAAAGCACGTTGCTCTGCGGCGGGGCCGCTGCCCAGGGTGATCGGCTCTTTGCCGCCCTTGGTCAACTCGATGATGGCCCCGGCCTGTTCGGGGGTGGGGCCTGAAATGGTGCCGCTGCCCAGCAGGTCGCCGGGGTTCAGGTTGCAGCCGCCCATGGTGTGTTGCGCCACCATTTGCGCGTAGGTCCAATACTGGTGTTTGAAGCTGGTGGCCGATATTCTTGCCGGGGCTTGGTTTGCCGCACGCGCAGCGGGTGTTTCAAGCAGCACTTCAAGCTGGATATCGAGCACTCCATGGGCGCGGTTGCCGGCTTCGTCCAGGTAAGCCAGCGGCTGCGGTTCGTCAGCGGGGCGGGTGAAGGGCAGGCGGTAGGGCGCCAGCGCCTCCATCGTCACGATCCAGGGTGAAATCGAGGTGCAAAAACTCTTGCCCAAAAACGGCCCCAGGGGGGCCATTTCCCAAAACTGGATGTCACGGGCCGACCAATCGTTCAGCAAGCAGATGCCGAAGATGTGGCCTTCGGCCTCGCCCAGGGGAATCGGTTCGCCCATCGGGTTGCCAGGGCCGATGAAGGCACCCAGCTCCAGCTCAAAATCCAGCCGGGTGCAGGGGCCATAAACGGGTGTCGTTCCGCCCGGTTGCACCGCCTGGCCCATCGGGCGCTTGAAGGGCGTGCCGCTCACCACCACGCTGGAGGCGCGGCCATGGTAAGCAATCGGCAGCCACTGGAAGTTGGGCGTGAGCGGCGCGTCGGGCCGGGCAATGCGGCCCACATTGCGGGCGTGGTGAATGGAGGTGTAGAAATCGGTGTAGTCGCCAATGTTGGAAGGCAGCCGGTAAATGGCATGGGCTTGCGGCACCAGGCAGGCGCGCACGGCGGTTTGGGTGGCTGCTGGCGCGTCTGTTGACAGCAGGGCAAACAAAGCATGGCGCAAGGCCGACCAAGCCTGCGGCCCCAGCGCCATGAAGGCATTCAGCCCGAATGTTTTGGAGGCCAGATTGGCGGCTTCCAACGCCGCCGCTGCAAGCCCGCTTGCCGAGCCGTTCAGCAAGTTTGTGTTTTGCAGTGCCGCCAGATCCAGCACCTGATCACCAATGGCCACGCCAGCACGCCACCGCGGGTAGTCGCCTTTTTCGGCAAACACGGCATAGGGCAGGTTCTGGATGGAGAAATCCGGGTGGCCGTTGGCCGAGGCGAGCCAGCTCGTGGCAGCA
>JANOVW010000527.1:0-3746 GCA_031417575.1 Rhodoferax sp.
TTTGCGGCCCGCTGCTTTCTGGTTTCAAGTGCCGGTTATGCCTTTGGCATGTTGAGCACCGCAGCCTGGGGTTCGCGCCTGTTGACGCAAGAGCCCAGCTGGTGGGCGCCGCTTCATGTGGCCTCGCACGCCGCAACCTTCATGATCGGCTTGGGGCTTTGTGTGCTGCTTTGGCGTGTTCCCACGCGGCTGGGTGGCAACTGGCTGCCACTGGTTTTGATTTCATACTGCAGCCTTTCTGTGTTGGCCGACGGGTTTCAGTGGTTGCCGACGATTTCGCTGGCTTTTCGTATTCCGGTGGTGCTGTTGAACGCCATCCTGGCGTTGTTGTTTTACCTGCAATGGCGCGCGGCTGCGGGCGACCCGGTGAAACGGGCGCAACTCAAATGGGTGGGCTTGCTTTTGTTCATGGGCCTCTCCACCGTGTTTGTGGCTTATGTGTATGGGGCAACCGGTGCGGTGATCAACCTGCCGCAAAACTATGGTTTGTCCAGCGTTGCGCTGTTGTTTTTGGGCCTGGTGCCGCTGGTTAGCCGCGTCGGCCTGTTCCATCTGGAAGGCTGGTGGATACGCGCCTGGTTGTGGTTTTTGGGTGGCATTCTGGTGGTGGTGATGGATATTGCGTTCATCACCATGCTCTCGCTCCAGCCCACCACCGCGATTTTGCTGGCCACTGCCCTGACAGGCTGGGTTTATTTCCCTTTGCGTCAGGGCCTGTGGCGCTGGCTGGCCCGCGACAAAGGCCCAAAAACGCAGGATGTATTGCCTGAAATCGTGGAACTGGTGGCATTGGCGGGCGGCTCAGCCCACACCCTGCAGGCCGCCTGGCTGAGCTTGTGGGAGCGTGTTTTTTCCCCCGAAAAAACAGATATCTTGGCTGAACCGGTTGAAGTGGTTCAGGTGCGTGACCAGGGCCGCCAATTGTGTTTGCCGGGTTTTTCCGCCTTGCCCAGCCTGTGCATCACCCTGCCAGACCGGGGCCAGCGTTTGTTTCGCCCTGAGGATGCAAGGCGCACCCGTGAAATCGTCCGCCTGGTGCAAACCGGCTTGGGCGCACAGCAGGCCTACCAGGAAGGCGCCCGGCAGGAGCGCCTGCGCATTGCCTCGGACTTGCATGACGATTTGGGGGCCACATTGCTCACCATTGCCCAACACAGCGAGAGCGCCAGCGCAAGCGGAAGCGCAAATGCAGGTGGCCGCGCAGCCGAATTGGCCCGCCAGGCGATGGACGAACTGCGCCTGAGCGTGCGCGGCCTCACCGGGGTCAGCAGCCCGTTGGCAGATTTGCTCGCCGATTGGCGCGCCGAATCGGTGGGGCGCCTGTTGGCTTCGGGCATTGAGCCGCAGTGGCAGGCCCAAAGCCACAGTGCCGACGCAGGCAAAGTGATCAGCGTGCCCGCCTCATTGCGTACCCAGGTCACCCGCATCCTGCGAGAGGCGATCTCCAACGTCATCAAACACAGCCAGGCCAGCCGTTGCCGCATCAGCCTGACCGAGCAAGACGGCGTGTTGAGCCTGGAGATTGCCGACAACGGCAAGGGCATTGCCGCGGAGGCAGGCCCGGCCAGCGGCATGGGGTTGCCCGGCATGGAGCGGCGTGCCCGCAAGTTGGGTGGGCGTTTCAGTGCTGCCCCGGCAGATGGCGGTGGCACGCTGTTGCAGGTGACAGTGCCATTGCAGCCCTTGCAGCCCGATGCATCCGCTAACATCAGCCTCACATGAAACGCGCACTTGTTGTTGAAGATTTACCGGCTATTCGCTTGTGGCTGGGCCAAATGGCGCAAGAGGCGTTTCCCGGCGTTGAAGTAGTCAGCACGGGGCGCTGCAGTGAGGCACTTGAATGTGTCAAGACGCAAGGTTTTGATCTGGCGCTGATCGATTTGGGTTTGCCCGATGGCAGTGGCATCGACGTGGTGGCTGCCTTGCATTCCGTGCAGCCGCAGGCGGTGCCGGTGGTGGTGACGATTTTTGACGACGACGAACACCTGTTCCCGGCCTTGCAGGCGGGCGCGTTTGGCTATTTGCTCAAAGAGCAGCCCAAAGACCTGCTGGTGGCCCAATTGTTGCGCATCACCCAGGGCGAACCGCCGCTGTCCCCTTCTATTGCCCGGCGCGTGTTGGGTTATTTTGCCAACGCCACCGTGCGCCGGGCCAGCCTGATGCGCCAGGTTGAAGTGCAAGTGGCGCTGACTGAGCGCGAAACCGACGTGTTGCAGCGCGTCGCCAAAGGTTACACGCTGCCTGAAATCGCCCAACAATTGGGCATCTCGAAGTACACCGTGGCAGACCATATCAAGCAGGTTTACCGCAAACTCGATGTCTCTTCCCGCGCAGAAGCCACCCTTGAAGCCGCCCGGCGCGGCTTGGTCGAGCCGTGATGAACCAACGTAGATCTTTGAAGAGGAATGTGACGTGATCGGACAACTCAGAGGCCTGCTGGTGGAGAAAAACCCGCCCCAAGTGACGGTGGATTGCAATGGCGTGGGTTACGAAGTGAGTGTGCCCATGAGCACCTTTTACAACCTGCCGGGGCTGAATGAAAAAGTTAGCTTGCTGACCCATTTTGTGGTGCGTGAAGATGCCCAGCTCTTGTACGGTTTTGCCAGCCTGGCCGAGCGCGAGGCGTTTCGCCAACTGATCAAAATCTCGGGTGTGGGGCCACGTACGGCGCTGTCGGTGTTGTCGGGCATGAGCGTGGGCGAACTCGCGCAAGCGGTCACGCTGCAAGAGGCCGGCCGTTTGGTCAAGGTTCCCGGCATCGGCAAAAAAACCGCTGAGCGCCTGTTGCTGGAACTCAAAGGCAAATTGGGGGCCGATATCGGCTTGCCCGCCAGCATCACCAGCGACAACCAAGGCGACATCTTGCAGGCCCTGGTGGCGCTGGGTTACAGCTACAAAGAGGCCGCGCTGGCGCTCAAAGCGCTGCCCCAAGATGTGGGCGTGAGCGACGGGATACGGCTGGCCCTGAAGGCGCTGGCGAAGTGATTCCACTTCTAAATCATGACTGTGGGTCGTTGTGCCTCCTAGCCGTGCTACAGCACTGTCTTCGTCGGCCCGCCTACTACACTCCCAATTTAGAAATGGAATGATTTGACAGATCAACCCCTGTGACCATCCAAACCGACGACTTTGCCCCTGCTGCGCCACGCCGTGTGGTCTCGGGCGCACCGGCTTCGCCCCAAGAAGAGGCGGTGGAGCGGGCCCTGCGGCCCAAATTGCTGGACGAATACATTGGCCAGGCCAAGATTCGCGAACAGTTGGAGATTTTTATCGGCGCGGCCAAAATGCGAGGCGAGGCGCTAGACCACGTGTTGCTGTTTGGCCCGCCCGGTTTGGGCAAAACCACGTTGAGCCATATCGTCGCGCATGAGTTGGGTGTGAACCTGCGCCAGACCAGCGGCCCGGTGCTGGAGAAACCCAAAGACCTGGCCGCACTGTTGACCAACCTCGAAAAAAATGATGTCTTGTTCATCGATGAAATTCACCGCTTGAGCCCGGTGGTGGAAGAGATTTTGTACCCCGCGCTGGAAGACTACAAAATCGACATCATGATCGGCGAAGGCCCGGCAGCGCGTTCCATCAAGCTTGATTTACAGCCTTTCACCCTGGTGGGGGCCACCACCCGCGCCGGCATGCTGACCAACCCCTTGCGCGACCGTTTTGGCATTGTGGCTCGGCTGGAGTTCTACACCCCCGAAGAGTTGGCCCGCATTGTCAAACGCAGTGCCGGCTTGCTCAAGGTGCCC
>JANOVW010000528.1:0-12857 GCA_031417575.1 Rhodoferax sp.
AATTCCGCGAAGGTACCACCGGCCGATTTGTCGGTGTGGGCATTGAGATCAGCCAGGAGGATGGTCTGGTGAAGGTGGTTTCCCCCATCGAAGGTTCGCCCGCGCACCGCGCAGGGCTCAAGCCCAATGACCTGATCACCAAAATTGACGATTCCTTTGTCAAAGGCATGTCGCTCAACGATGCCGTTAAAAAAATGCGGGGTGAACCCAATACCAAGGTTATTTTGACGATTTTCCGCAAGGATGAAAACAAGTCGTTCCCGGTCACCATCACGCGCGAAGAGATTCGCACGCAGTCGGTGCGTGGCAAGGTGATTGAGCCCGGTTACGCCTGGATTCGCCTGTCGCAGTTCCAAGAACGTTCGGTAGAAGACTTTGCCAAAAAAGTCGAAGAAGTCTACAAAGCCGAGCCCAATCTAAAAGGCATGGTGCTGGATTTGCGCAATGACCCCGGTGGCCTGCTTGATGCCGCAGTGGCCATTTCTGCCGCCTTTTTGCCTGAAAACGTGACGGTGGTTTCGACCAACGGGCAACTGGCCGAAAGCAAGTTTGTCTATAAAGCCTCGCCCGAGTTCTACCAGCGCCGTGGCGGTGCAGACCCGATCAAACGCATGACCGAAGCCACCAAGGGCGCACTGAAAAACGTGCCGTTGGTGGTGCTGGTGAATGAGGGCTCGGCCTCAGCCAGCGAAATTGTGGCGGGCGCGCTGCAAGACCACAAGCGCGGCACCATCATGGGTAACCAAACCTTCGGCAAAGGCTCGGTGCAAACGGTGCGGCCCTTGGGCCCTGACACCGGCTTGAAAATCACCACGGCGCGGTATTACACGCCGTCGGGCAAATCCATTCAGGCCAAAGGCGTGATCCCCGATGTGATGGTGGACGAAACCGAAGAAGGCAACCTGTTTGCAGCATTGCGCACCCGAGAGGCAGACCTGGAGAAACACCTGGGTAGTGGCCAGGGCGACGAGAAAAAGGATGCCGCCCGTGAGCAGGCACGCGAAGAAGCCCGTAAAAAACTGGAAGAGGAATCCAAAAAACCGTTGGCCGACCGCCGCTTGCCTGAATACGGTTCAGAAAAAGACTTCCAGCTGCAACAGGCCCTTAAAAAGCTCAAAGGCCAACCCGTCATGGTGAGCAAAACCATGACCGAGCGCAAAGACGCGCCGAAAGAAAATTAGCCCCCACGGTCGCCCACTGCGTGTGGCTTCCTGCCCTCCGAGGGGGCCGCATTTTGCCTTGGGGCGGCCCGGCGGCAAAACTCCGCTAAAGTGGCCCCATGCAAGACGACCAGCTGCTCCGGTATTCACGCCATATCCTGCTCGACGAAATCGGCATTGAGGGGCAACAGCGCATTCTGGACGGCCGGGCGTTGGTGATTGGCGCGGGCGGCTTGGGTTCGCCCGTGACGCTGTATCTGGCGTCAGCTGGCGTCGGCCACATGACCTTGGTAGACCACGACACCGTAGAGCTCACCAACTTGCAGCGCCAAATTGCCCATACCCAAGCACGGGTGGGCCAGGCCAAGGTGGCGTCAGCGCAGGCGGCCATGCTGGCGATCAACCCCGATGTGGCTGTAACGGCGTTGGCCCAACGCGCTACCCCTGAACTGTTGGCCGCGCTGGTGCCGCAGCACGATGTGGTGTTTGACTGCACCGACAACTTCACCACGCGCCATGCCATCAACGCGGCCTGTGTGGCTGCACGCAAGCCGCTGGTAAGCGGCGCGGCCATACGATTTGACGGGCAATTGAGTCTCTACAACGCGCCCAACGCCCCCAATGATTTGGGGGAGCAGGTCTCGTCACCTTGTTATGCCTGCGTGTTTCCGCCCAGCGATGCTTTTGAAGAAACCGCCTGCGCCACCATGGGGGTGTTGGCACCGCTGGTCGGCATCATCGGCACCATGCAAGCCGCCGAAGGTTTGAAATGGCTCAGCGGTGCCGGGCAAAGCCTGAGTGGCCGCTTGCTCATGCTGGATGGCCTGGCCATGGCGTTCAGCGAAATTCGGGTAGCGCGGGACCCGGCGTGCCCGGTTTGTTCAGCGTTGGCAACCAGCGGCTAAACCCGCTGCCCCGTGGGTGCTACGCTTTTGCGACGAATAGCAGGTAGCTGGCTCAGATCAGAAGTAGACTAAAAATAGTCTACTTAATTTGAATTTAATTCAATAAATTTATTTTTTTAATGCATTTATACTATTTTATTAATAGCTAATTGTGCAATTATAAAATAAAAAATTGCGTATATTGCCTCAATTAATATATTAAAACTAATTATTCAGTTTTACGGTTGACAGCTTCCGTGCTCCAGACGGAACTCTCGCGGGCGCTGCGCGCCTGGTTGGGCGAAAAGCCCGCGTTGCTGCAACCTGGCGCGTTTTTCATTGCCCGCATAAGGCCCCGCATCTTGCTTGAACCGTTGAGACCACGCGTGGCCGCGCTCCACCATCCAGGCTCCGACATCGGGGATCGGGTGCGGCGGTTTTTCCAGACTTACCTTGGCCAGCAAGCGGCCGAAATTATCGTAACGGCGGGGCTCCACCCGCACGGTATGCCGCAGCAAGCGCTGGCTCAACGCTGCTTGAGCCAATGCACCGTGGGCTTGGCAACTCTCGGGGGCATCAATGCCATCCAGCCGCACCTTGATGGCCGCGCGCTTCCCTTTTGCACCGGCATCAGGCCGAATCCACAGGGTGTCGCCATCGCTCACATGCGTCACGACGCCTTGCCAGGGCTGTTTGTCCCACCCTTTTTCGGCCGCTACGGCCAATGTCAAAAACGCGGACAGGCAGAAAGCTACAATTAATATAGCTAGCGGAGCCAAGCCGAGCAGTAGCCTGAATTCCGGCTGCTGATCCTGATCCTGTTTGACTTGAATGTCCATGGTGTCCATTGTGCAACTGTCGAAACTCCTGCCCTTGTCTTTGTGAAAGCACCGCCCATTTCACCGGATTCGCCCGATTCGGCTCTGCCCGACCAGACGCCAGACACGTCGACGCATTCTGTCGCAGTGCCCCGCACCCGCTTACAACGCCTGTTGCCCTTTACCGGTTGGCAGCCAGTCCATCCCGGCCAGCTCAAAACCGAAATAAGTGCGGGTGTCACGGTCGGGTTGATGGTTTTGCCTCAGGGCGTTGCTTATGCAGCGCTGGCGGGTATGCCGCTGGTAACTGGCATTTACGCCGCTTTGCTGCCCGCCTTGATTGCAGCCATGTGGGGTTCTTCCACCCGGCTGTCAGTTGGCCCGACGGCATTGACCTGCCTGCTTATCGGCTCATCACTTTCCAGCCTGGCAACGCCCGGCAGCGCCGAATGGGTGCAATTGGCGATTTGGCTGGCTATTTTTTCGGGCCTGGTGCAACTGGTGTTGGGCTTGGGGCGGTTTGGCTGGTTGTTGAACCTGGTCACCTCGCCCGTACTCGCTGGTTTTACCCAAGCAGCGGCGTTGTTGATATTGGCTTCGCAGTTGCCCAAGTTATTGGGTTGGTCTGGCGGACTCACGGCCAACGCCACCTTGCATGGCCCAACCGCGGTGTTCGGTGTGCTGTGCCTCATGGTGTTGTTGTTGGCCAGGCGCTGGCTGCCCCGCTTCCCGGCCGCACTGGCCGTGATTGCCGCCAGCGCAGTTCTGGGTGTCTGGCTGCAAGTCGCTCAAAAAGGGGTGCCGATTGTGGGGGCGCTGCCCAGCGGTTTCCCCCATCTGGGTTTGCCAGACTTGCCTTCGCTCACAGCGCTGCAGGCGCTTTTGCTGCCCACCCTGATCATCGCCATGGTGAGTTTTCTGGAAACCGCCTCCAGCGCCAAAGTAGAGCATCAGCGCGCAGGAACGCGTTGGAATGAAAACCAGGACCTCGTCGCCCAGGGCTTGGCCAAACTGGTGTCGGCCCTGTGCGGGGCGTTTCCCACCAGCACCTCGTTTTCACGGGCGGCGATTTTCCTGCAAGCCGGGGCCAAAACACCCTGGGCAACCGTGGTTTCCACCGTCGTCATCGGTTTGGCCTTGTTCATTTTGATGCCCACGCTGTATCACGTGCCGCAGGCGGTTTTGGCGGCCGTGGTGATATCGGCGGTTGTCGGCCTGATCAAACCCGCCAGTTTCAGGGGGATTTGGCGTGTTTCACCCATCGAAGCAGCTACCGCGGGCACCACTTTTGTCCTGACCTTGCTGACCGCACCTCATTTGTATTGGGGCGTTTTGGCGGGCGTGCTGATGACACTGGCGCATTTTCTGCACCACCGCCTGCATCCGCGCATCATCGAAGTGGGCCTGCATGGTGACGGCAGCCTGCGTGACCGACATCTTTGGAAGCTGCCACCCCTCGCACCCCGGCTTTACGCACTGCGCATGGATGCCGAGCTCGATTTCGCTTCGGCCAGCAGTTTTTTGGCCACCATTGACCAACACCTGAACCTGCACCCTGAAACACAGCATGTCTGCCTGTTTGCCCAACCCATCAACCGGATTGACGTCTCAGGCGTGGAAGCGTTTGTGCAATTGCGTCAAACCTTGGCCGCGCGCGATATCACGCTGCATATCAGTGGCATCAAGCTGCCAGTTGAAAAAATTCTGGTTCGCGCCCATGCCTTGCCTGCCCATGCCAAGCTGCGGATCTACCGTGCCGACCCCGAGGCCTTGCTCGCTCTTGCCGCGTTGAGATGACGCCATAGGGCACTTTCACGCAAGAAAGCAACAGTTAAAACAGTTTTACACCCTACACAGGTGTTCGGGTTTGTTACATCCTGTTAGACTTATTTGCCGACAAAATAGACAATGCAACCGAAAGCCGCGCCACTGATACCACCCTCCGCAACCGTGGAAATCGACGAACTTCGTTTGGGGGATGCCTGTGCCCTGTTAAGCCATGGGGGTGTTTCGGCATATCCGCTACCAGCTGAAACCCATGCGCAATATTTGCAGCGCGTCATCGATTCGCTGTGTGACTTGTCGTTGCGCGACCCCCTTACCGGCTTGGCCAATCGGCGCCACTTTTTGCAGGTGTTGTCGCGCGAAATCGCCATCGTTGCCCGTTCGGGCGATTCCACCTTGTTGTTGATGCTGGACATCGACCACTTCAAAAACGTCAATGACAGCTATGGCCACCCCATTGGCGACAAGGTGTTGCAAATTGTTGCTGAGGCCCTTACGGGTTGTGTGCGCCCCAAAGACACCGTAGTTCGTTACGGCGGCGAAGAATTTGCCGTGGTGCTGCCCGATTGCCACATTACCTATGGCCTGGTGGTCGCTGAGCGCATGCGCGAGGCGATTCAAAACCTCAGCATCGCCGTAGCACCCGACATCAGCCTGCAAGTCACCGTGAGCATTGGCGGTGCCTTTGCGCCCCAGTCACCCGGCAGCCACGCCAGCAGCTGGATTGACCGCGCCGACAAAGAGCTATACCGCGCCAAAAACGCCGGCCGAAACCGCGTGTGTATGGACCAGCCGTTGCTGATGGAAGTCAGCCCCGAAGAAAAAAGCCAGTTGTTCATGGATTTCTCGCAAAACGATTCGATTTGGGGCGACAGCATGTTTGGCAATGCCACCAACGCGCTGGACGCGCCCACCGACCACAACGCCCCCATCGATGCCGGGTTGCTTGAACGCAGCGAGCAAGGGAGCACCACCCCATGAGCGACCGCTTCGCCTCGGCACCCGTGCCCTTGTCAGACAGCTTGCCCGGCGCGCTGACTTCCGGCCTGGCGCCACTGGCACCGGGCTCTGCCAACAGCCTGCCCGCCTTGGGCAAGGTGCTGGCCGTTACCAGTGGCAAAGGTGGCGTCGGAAAAACCTTCTTTTCGGCCAACCTCGCCTGCGCGTTGGCCCGCAAAGGCCTGCGGGTGCTCGTCATTGATGCCGACTTGGGCCTGGCTAACCTCGATGTAGTGCTTAATCTCTTCCCCAAAGTCACGCTTCACGATGTGTTTGCACGCAAAGCACGGCTGGATGACGCCATCGTGCAAGCCCCTGGCGGTTTTTCTGCCATTTTGGCGGGCTCTGGCATGGTTGAATACTCACACCTCACGCAAGACATGCGAGAGGAATTCCAGGCGATGGTGAACACCTTGGCCCAACGTTATGACGTGATCTTGCTCGACACCGGGGCCGGCATTTCCGACGTGGTGTTATTCGCCATTTCCATGGCCTCTGAAGTCCTGGTAGTGGCCACACCAGAGCCCACATCCCTCACCGATGCTTACGCCACCATCAAAGTGCTGTTCACCCACCAGGGCCGCAAACAAGTAAGGCTTATCGTCAACCAAAGCACCCGCCTGGGCGATGGCCGTGCCATTACCACCCAGCTACAGCAAGTGCTAGACCGTTTTGTCTCCAAAGGCGCTACCAACCTCATGCGCCTGATCCACATGGGTGACATCCCAGCCGATTCTGCCGTGCGTCAGGCCGTGATGCGCCGACAGCTCATGTTGCAAACCATGCCCGCCAGCCAGGCCAGCCTGGCAGTTACGCAGATTGCCACCAAGCTGGAAGAGGCGGTGTTGCGGCGCTGAGGAGTTGTTGCGCTAAGGCGTTGAAATGGGTTCAGAACTCAAAATCCAGCCCTCAAGCGAATCCATATCGGCAGGCAAACCGTAGTTTGTGGCCCCAGCCGCTTGCTGGTTTTGCGCCCACGCGGCTTGTAGCAGGCACAACACGGCATCGAGTGAATCGCCACTGGCATCGGCGATCAGCACATCACGCTGAGCGTGGGTCAGTTTGAGCCGCACACCCAAGCGCGTTTGGCCATGTTCCAGGGCGGTGATGAGGTCTTTGCGGCCGATCAGCCGCTCAGGCGTTTGTTTGTTTTTGTCGTCGCTTTTGTAACTGGTGTTACCCAGAATTTCGCGCGCCAGCAGGCCCGGGTAGGCTTCAAGTGCCACGCGGCTGACGTCGCCCACGTGCAGGCCAGGCAGGTGCACCCCGGCGCGTAGCAAGGCGGGTACGCCCGCGTGCATCATCCACGCGACAGGGGGATTAACCCATTTCATGGATGGACTGGAACCGGCGGGCACATCCGTAGCGCGGTGGGCAAACTTGCCGCCGGCCGGGCGGGCATTGCAAAAGGCAGCAAATGTGTTGCGCAGGTCGGCGCGGTTTTGGGCGGCGAAATGTTGCATGCAGGCCAGCCATTCGTTCGGCCAACCCAGGTGGGTAACGAGTTCGCGGGGCAGGCCAAAGGGCAAATCAAATCCGCCTACCCAGTGTTGCGGTTGGGCTAGCCAGGCTTCAAACGCAGCGAGGGTTTCGAGGCGCTCCAGCCTGAGCAATGACACACGCCCTTTGGCCTGTGAGCCCAAGGCCAGAACGATGGGCTTGCGCCGGCTCGGCGCGCTACTGAAGTCGCAGCCGAGCAAATCAAAACTCAAAGGAACGCTGCCGAATTCAGGCCCGACCGATGATGGAGGCGGTGGCCATCAGTTCTTCCAACAAGGCCAAAGAAACTTTGCCCGATACAGCGTAGGGATTCAGTTCAGCCCGCTCGGCGTATTTGAGCAAAATGGAATGGTTGAGTTTGGACATGTTGACTTGCCCCATGGTCCAACCACCAAAACGGCGCTCGGAGATTTCTTCATAATGCAGCAGCACCACGTCTTTATGGCGTGCATCTTTGAGGATGTGGCCATACAGCTCGCTGACGGCCATGCGCCCGCCTTCGATGGCTTGCAAAAAAATCTCGCCGCTGTAACACAGGATTCCCGTGATACCCGCCGTGGGATTGGAGATGCGCGATTGGGAGAGGATGTCTTCGATTGCGGCCTGGCCGGGATCTACCGCGCGGCTGGCGTAAAGCAGGCGTACCAACATGATTTCAGCTCCTTCGGGGAATAAGTGACAGGAATTCGCGCCGCAGGTTGGCATCTTTGAGGAAAGAGCCGCGCATGACGGAGTTGATCATTTTGCTGTCCATGTCTTTCACACCGCGCCAAGCCATGCAATAGTGGCTGGCTTCCATCACGATGGCCAAGCCGTCGGGCTGTGTTTTTTCCATGATGAGGTCAGCCAATTGCACGACGGCTTCTTCCTGGATTTGCGGGCGGCACATCACCCATTCAGCCAGACGCGCATATTTGGAGAGGCCGATGACATTGGTGTGCTCATTGGGCATTACGCCGACCCAGACCTTGCCGATGACGGGGCAAAAGTGGTGGGAACAAGCGCTGCGCACAGTGATGGGGCCAACGATCATTAGTTCGTTCAAATGCTCGGCGTTCGGGAACTCGGTGATGGAAGGTGCTTTGGCGTACCGACCACTGAACACTTCATTCAGGTACATCTTGGCCACCCGGCGCGCCGTGCTGCGGCTGTTGTGGTCGCGTTCGGTATCGATCACGAGGGCGTCCAGCACGCCTTGCATCTTGATTTCAACCTCGTCGAGCAAGGCACCCAGTTCACCGGGTTGCAAAAAATCGGCGATGTTGTCGTTGGCGTTGAACCGCTTGCGAGCCGTCTTGAGGCGTTCGCGAATTTTGACCGATACCGGCACACCAACGTCGTCAGTGCTGGAGGGTGAGAGGGTCAAGGGAGCTTCTGGTTTCGTTGACATACGCAGATTTTAACGCCGTACTTTGTCGAAGGGTGTCACCACAGGGTGGCCCTGAATCGGCAAAGTGCTACTGATTAAGGAGCTAAAAGAACCCGAATTGTCTCAGTAGTTTTTGCCGGTTAGCCACAACATCATACGCATCAGCCCAAACGCCAGCCGGTCCAGAATCCGCTGGTACAACGGTCGGTTGGCATACTCCTGCGCGTGAATCGGGTCGCCGCCGTGTTGCATGGCATGGTCAAGCCGCTGTTCCAAATCGGTGGCAAATGCGACATCTTCAATCACGATATTGGCTTCGCGCGCCAACAACAGGCTTAACGGGTCCAGATTACTGGAGCCGACCGTGGCCCAACGGGTATCAATAACCGCTACTTTGGCATGCAGAAAGCTGGCTTCGTATTGATGAATTTCTACACCCGCCGCCAATAAAGCGCCCCATACAGGCCGGGCCGCATGGTATTGCATAAAGTACTCGTACTTTCCTTGTAGCAATAAACGCACGCGTACGCCGCGTTTTGCAGCGTGAATCAGAGCATGGCGCAGGCGGGCACCGGGCACAAAATACGCGTTGGCAATGATGATGTCTTTGCGTGCCTCACCAATGGCCTTGCGGTAAGCCCGCTCGATGCGGCTGCGGTGCAGTAGGTTGTCTCGCAAAACCAGCGCAGCTTTGGTGTCTGAGCCTGCGTTCGGCTCCATCAAAAAGACCAACGGATTCACAATGCGCACGGTGGATTGCAATGCCGCCCAGGCACTGGGGAAATCACGCTCTTGCGCATTAATTGCTGCTTTCTGCCGCAACCAGAACTGCACAACCGCATGGTGCATGTCTTGCACCAGTGGGCCCTGCACACGCACCGAAAAATCGAAACGTGGTGCCTTCAAAACGCCGTGGTTCGGATCCATGTAATCGTCCAACACGTTGATGCCACCGCAAAAACCCACCAGCCCATCCACCACACACAACTTACGGTGCAAGCGCCGCCATCGGCTGGGGAAAAGCCAGCCCAAACCCACCAGAGGCGAAAAAATTCGCCACTGCACGCCCGCACCGGTGAGCTTTTCTGCCAGGGCGTTGGACAACACGGGCGTACCCGCGCCATCCACCACCAAATAGACCTGCACCCCCCGCAACGCAGCGCGCGCCAACGCAGCAGCAACTTGTTGGCCACTGACGTCATCGTTAAAGATATAGGTCTCCATCCGCACTTCCACTTGGCTTGCATCGAGCGCCTGTATCAGGCTGCCAAAAAAAGCCTCGCCGCCCTGCAAGAGCTGCACTGCGTGGCCGCTTTGAATTTGTGGCATGCTATTTTTTTTGCCCGTTGGCCCTGCCTGTTGCGGTCAATTCAAAGTCGGCAATCAGGGGCAGATGATCTGACATGCGCCACCAGATGCGCCCGCGCGGCACCTCGGCGGCTGTCGGTTTGAGGCCCCGGGCAAACACATAGTCCAGTTGCACCAACGGTAAGCGTGATGGAAACGTGGGTGTGCGGTGATTGGCGTAAGCCACCAGGCCTTCTTGGGCCAATGTGGTCTGAACGTGGCTGCCCCAATCATTGAAATCACCCGCTACCAGCAAGGGAGCATCCGCCGGAATCTCCCGTTTGATGAATTGCAGGAGCTGAATGACCTGGCGTACCCGGCTGGCGCGTATCAGGCCCAAATGCACCACCACCACATGAATCAGGGTGCCAGCCACCTTGACTTCAACATGCAGCAGACCACGCTGCTCGAACCGGTGGTCTGACATGTCTTCATGTTGATGGGTTACCACCGGCCAGCGCGACAAGAGGGCATTGCCATGTTCACCATGGCGAGTGACCGCGTTGGTACGATAAACTGCCTCGTAACCCAGCGGTGCCAAAAAATCAGCCTGCTCCATGTCAGGCCAATGGGTGAATCGGCGCGCATGGCCACGATGCATTTTGCGAACTTCTTGCAGGCAAATCACATCGGCATCGAGCTGCTCAACAGCATGACCGAGGTTGTGTATTTCCAGCCTCTGGCGCGGCCCCAGCCCCTGCACCCCTTTGTGAATGTTGTAAGTGGCTACGCGCAATTTGGTCATCGGCAATACGGGTCCATCAGCTGGCAAGATTGCCGGGTTGTCACCAATTCAAGGGTGTTCGGGGCTTTGAGCAAAACGAGGCAACATCAAAATGGCTTCCGCATTGGAGGGCGAATAACAACGTTCTGCGGCTTCTCGCCATGGTAACCATTGAAAAGCCAAATGTTCACGGGGGTTGAGCATGACCGACACACCCACCGGCACCAGAAGGCTGAACAAGTGTTCGGTGTTGAGCGTCACTCCCGGCGCGTAACGGTGGGCCCAACGCGGGTAGATGTCGTAAATGTTGGCCAAATGCCAATCTTTTAGCTGCAAACCCAGCGCGTTGTCGGGGCCACAGGCGATACCTGTTTCTTCACCAACTTCGCGACCGGCGGTTTTCATCAGCGACTCTGTTTCGACATCCTGGCTACCGGTGACGGATTGCCAAAACGGGTCGGGCATGTCGCCGTAATCAGCCCGCCGAATCAGCAACACATCCAACGCAGCGGTATGAATCACTACGAGTACCGAACAAGGAATTTTGAAAGATTTGGCCATAAAAAAAGGGCACTGAAACCAGCGCCCTTTGATTCTGCACCAAGACCGCGATCAGGCGGCTTTGGCGACGTCGACCGTTCGCAGCCGGATATGCAACTCACGCAGCTGTTTTTCATCGACAAATGAAGGCGCCTGGGTCAGCAGGCACTGGGCGCGTTGGGTTTTGGGGAAAGCGATCACATCGCGAATCGACTCGGCGCCAGTCATCATGGTGACGATGCGATCCAGGCCAAATGCCAAGCCTCCGTGCGGTGGCGCGCCATACTGCAGCGCATCAAGCAAGAAGCCAAATTTGACCTGCGCTTCTTCAGGCGATATCTTGAGCGCGTCAAACACCTTTTGCTGCACATCGGCACGGTGGATACGCACCGAACCGCCGCCCATCTCCCAGCCGTTCAACACCATGTCGTAGCCTTTGGAAATGCATTTTCCGGGGTCGGTGACCATCCAGTCTTCGTGGCCGTCTTTGGGCGCAGTGAAGGGGTGGTGCGTGGCGGTGTAGCGCTGGGCTTCGTCGTCATATTCAAACATGGGGAAATCAACCACCCACATTGGCCGCCAGCCTTTTTCAAACAGGCCGTTCTTTTTACCAAATTCGCTATGGCCGATTTTGACCCGCAGGGCTCCAATCGCGTCGTTGACGATTTTTTCCTTGTCGGCACCGAAGAAGATCAGGTCGCCAGCCTGTGCGCCAGTGCGCTCCAGCACGGCTTGCAGCGCTTTGTCGTGGATGTTCTTCACAATAGGGCTCTGAAGGCCATCGCGACCGCTGGTGAGATCATTCACGCGAATATAGGCCAGACCCTTGGCACCATAAATCTTGACAAACTCGGTGTAGGCATCAATCTCGCCACGGCTGATGCCACCGCCTTCAACCGATCCACCCGGCACGCGCAGGGCAACGACACGGCCATTTTTCATGGTGGCAGCACCACTGAAAACCTTGAAATCGACATCAACCATGACATCGGTGACTTCGGCAAACTGGAGCTTGACACGCAGATCGGGCTTGTCAGAGCCATACAAGTGCATGGCTTGTTGGTAGGTCATCACCGGGAACTCGCCCAAATCAACACCAATGGTGTTTTGGAACACGGTTTTGATCATGCCCTGGAAGATATCGCGGATTTCTTCTTCACCCAGGAACGAGGTTTCAATATCGATTTGGGTGAACTCGGGTTGACGATCAGCTCGCAGGTCCTCGTCGCGAAAACACTTGGTGATCTGGTAATAACGATCAAACCCGGCCACCATCAGCAGCTGCTTGAAAAGCTGCGGCGATTGCGGCAACGCAAAGAACATGCCGTCATGCACACGGCTGGGAACCAGGTAGTCACGTGCGCCTTCGGGCGTTGACTTGGTGAGCATGGGGGTTTCAATGTCAACGAAACCGTTGGCATCGAGAAACTTGCGCACTTCCATCGACACGCGATAACGCAGCATCAGATTGTTTTGCATGTAGGGGCGGCGCAAATCCAGCACCCGATGGGTCAGGCGGGTGGTCTCGCTCAAATTGTCGTCGTCCAACTGAAAGGGGGGCGTAACCGATGGGTTCAGCACCACCAGTTCGTGGCACAAAACTTCAATCTTCCCGCTTTTCAGGTTCTCATTGGTGGTGCCCGCAGGCCGCGCCCGCACCAAACCTTTGACCTGAATGCAAAACTCGTTGCGCAGGCCCTCTGCCGCCTTGAACATGTCGGCACGATCGGG
>JANOVW010000529.1:0-6440 GCA_031417575.1 Rhodoferax sp.
CCCATGCCGCCGTGCACCTGCACGCCCAGGCTGGTGACTTCCAGGCTCATCTCGGTGCTGTAACCCTTGACCAGCGGCACCATGAATTCGTAAAACGCCGCGTTTTGTTTGCGTACGTCGGCATCGGGGTGGTGATGCGCGGCATCGTAAGCGGCCGCAGCGGTTGAGGCCATGGCGCGGCAGCCTTCGGTGTAAGCGCGCATGGTCATCAGCATGCGGCGCACGTCGGGATGGTGGATGATTGGGGCCGAGGTGTTCATGCTGCCATCCACCGGGCGGCTTTGCACGCGGTCGCGCGCGAAGCTGGCGGCTTTTTGGTAGGCGCGCTCGGCAATGGCAATGCCCTGCACGCCCACCGCGTAACGGGCCGCGTTCATCATGATGAACATGTATTCAAGGCCGCGGTTCTCCTGGCCAACGATGTAACCCACTGCGCCACCGTGGTCGCCGTATTGCAGCACGGCCGTGGGCGACGCCTTGATGCCCATCTTGTGCTCGATGCTCACACAATGCACGTCATTGCGTGCGCCCAGAGAACCGTCTGGGTTCACCATGAATTTGGGCACCACAAACAGGCTAATGCCCTTCACGCCCTCGGGTGCGCCTACCACGCGGGCCAACACCAGGTGGACAATGTTGTCGGCCATGTCGTGTTCACCGTAGGTGATGAAGATCTTGGTACCAAAAACCTTGTAGCTGCCATCGGGCTGGGGCTCGGCTCGGCTGCGCACCATGGCCAAATCGGAGCCAGCTTGTGGCTCAGTGAGGTTCATGGTGCCGGTCCACTCGCCGCTCACCAGTTTTTCAAGGTAGGTGGCTTTCAGGTCATCCGAACCCGCCGTGAGCAGCGCTTCAATCGCGCCGTCTGAGAGCAACGGGCACAGCGCAAAACTCATGTTTGCACTGTTGACCATTTCAATACACGCTGCACCGATGGTTTTGGGCAAGCCCTGGCCACCAAATTCAGCTGGGTGTTGCAGGCCCTGCCAGCCGCCTTGTGTGAACTGCTTGAAAGCATCCTTGAAACCCGCCGTGGTGGTGACCACACCGTCTTTCCAGCTGGAAGGGTTTTTGTCACCGTCCCAGTTCAGGGGCGACAACACACCTTCGTTGAATTTGGCCGCTTCTTCCAGAACGGCTTGTGCCGTCTCCAGCCCCGCATCTTCAAACCCGGGGATTTTGGCAATCTCGTCAATGTTGGCGAGGTGCTCAATGTTGAAGAGCATGTCTTTCAACGGCGCTTTGTAGGTCATTCCAAACTCTCCAGTCATCCAAGGCATCCCAAGCCGTCGGCGCTACCGACGAGCTCAGCAACACCCGGTTTTTTTACAACGCAGCGACCAGTTCTGGTACAGCCACAAACAAATCGCCCACCAGGCCGTAATCAGCCACCGAGAAAATCGGCGCTTCTTCGTCCTTGTTGATGGCCACGATGACCTTGCTGTCTTTCATGCCGGCCAGGTGCTGAATGGCACCGCTGATGCCGCAGGCGATGTAGAGCTGGGGCGCGACGATCTTGCCGGTTTGGCCCACTTGCCAGTCGTTCGGCGCGTAACCCGCGTCTACCGCCGCGCGTGACGCGCCCATGGCGGCACCCAATTTGTCGGCCAGCGGGGTCATGACGGCCATGAACTTCTCGTTCGAACCCAAGGCACGGCCACCCGACACAATGATCTTGGCTGCCGTCAATTCGGGCCTGTCGTTTTTGGCGATTTCGCTGCCCAAAAAGCTGGATTTGGCATCGGCCGCCACACCTGCCACCACCTCAATGGCAGCGGAGCCGCCCGAGGCGGCCGCCGGGTCGAACCCGGTGGTGCGCACAGTGATGACCTTGGTGGCGTCCAGGCTCTGCACCGTGGCAATGGCGTTGCCGGCGTAGATGGGGCGTTCGAAGGTGTCAGGGCTGTCAATTTTGGAGATGTCTGAAATCTGGCCGACATCAAGCTTGGCGGCAACCCGGGGCGCCACGTTTTTACCGGCTGCGGTTGCAGGGAACAAGATGTGGCTGTAGTCTGACGCCAAAGCCAGCACTTGCGCGGCCATGTTTTCGGCCAAGCCGTGGGCAAAACCGTCCCCCTCGACATGGATGACCTTGGCCACACCGGCAATTTGCGCGGCTGCTGCTGCTGCGGCGGCGGCGTTATGGCCAGCCACCAGCACATGCACGTCACCACCGCATTGGGCGGCAGCGGTCACCGTGTTGAGAGTTGCGCCCTTGATGGACGCGTTGTTGTGTTCTGCGATTACGAGAGCGGTCATGCGATCACCTTGGCTTCATTCTTCAGTTTGTCTACGAGGGCGGCCACATCGGCCACTTTTACACCAGCGCCACGTTTAGGTGGCTCGCTCACTTTGAGGGTTTTGAGGCGCGGCTCGACGTTCACACCGAGGTCTTCGGGTTTGAAGATGTCCATCTGCTTTTTTTTGGCCTTCATGATGTTGGGCAGCGTGACATAACGCGGCTCGTTCAAGCGCAGGTCGGTTGTGATGACAGCGGGCAAGCTGATCGACACTGTTTCCAGGCCACCGTCCACTTCGCGGGTCACTTTGGCCTTCCCATCGGCCACTTCCACCTTGTTGGCGAAAGTCGCTTGCGGCATATCGCACAAGGCGGCCAGCATTTGGCCGGTTTGGTTGCAATCATCGTCAATCGCCTGTTTGCCCAAGATGATGAGGCCGGGCTGTTCTTTGTCGACCAACGCCTTGAGCAGCTTGGCCACGGCCAATGGCTGCAATTCAACTGCGGTTTCAACCAATATGGCGCGGTCTGCACCGATGGCCATGGCGGTACGCAAGGTTTCAGAACACTGGGCCACGCCGCAGGAAACAGCAATGACCTCGGTGGCAACGCCCTTTTCTTTCAGCCGAACGGCTTCTTCGATGGCGATTTCGTCAAACGGGTTCATGCTCATTTTGACGTTGGCAATATCAACACCCGTGCCGTCCGATTTCACACGAACCTTCACGTTGTAATCCACCACACGTTTGACCGGGACCAGGATTTTCATGCGCTCAACTCCAGAGTTTCAAAAAAAGGGAAGCCCGACAGCGGGGCATCCGGATGATTCTATTCGGGCACAGCCGCCTTCCATTCGAAAATAGAACGACCGTGCTTTTTTATTATAAGGGCTTCATCGATGCCAACCATCGCAATTATCCAACCAAGCGGTCGGTTAATTGGGGTAAACCGGGACTTCGGGTGAACCCAATGCCGATTAATATCGAAGACTGTCATGGGCGCGATGCAATATCCTGCCCAAACGATTACACAAACCAAGCAAAACCTCAGGAGTGAATCCATGAAACCCTTCTCCCTTCACGCGGCCGCTGCCTTGGCAGCCGCTCTGTTCGCCGGTGCCGCCAGCGCCCAAACCGTGCTGACCGCGTCGAGCTGGATTTTCCCGACACACGCCTTGTCGACCGCGCAAAAAAGCTGGTGTGACTTGCTGGAGAAAAACACCAGCGGAAAAATGAAATGCAATATCTTGCCGCGTGGCGTAGCGGCCGGCCCTGGCACCTATGACGCCATTAAAAATGGCCAAGCCGACATCTCGTTCACAGTACACGGCTACACGCCGGGCCGGTTTGCCACCGTCAAAATGGCCGAATTCCCATTTTTAGGTAACAGCTCTGAAGCGATTTCTGTCGCCTTTCATAAAACAGCCATGAAGAACCCGGCCTTTGACGCTGAACACGCGGGTGTCAAGGTTTTGGCTTATTTCACCCACGGCCCCGGCATCATTTTCAACACCAAACGGCCGATTTCCAAAGTAGAAGACCTCAGCGGCCTGAAGTTCCGTGTGGGTGGGGGCATGGTGAATGACGTTTCACAAGCCCTGGCGATGAACGTTACCCTCAAGCCCGCCAACGATTCGTATGAATTGCTGTCGGGTGGCGTGATGGACGGCACCTTGTTCCCGGCTGAATCAATCGAAGGTTTCAAGATCGACAAATTGATCAAACATGCCACGGTGTTCCCTGGCGGTTTGTACAACACCAGCTTCATCGCCATGATGAACCTGGACAAATACAACAAACTCACGCCTGAAGAGAAAAAGGCGGTAGATGCCATTTCAGGCGAAAACTATGCCCGCATGTTTGGCCGCAACTGGGACAACGTGGACCGCCGGGGCCATGCCCTGATGCAAGCCAATGGCACCGTAGTTACCAAGGCCGACGCCAAGTTTGTGGGTGACGTAAAAGGCAAGGTGGCCGCGCTTGAAGCCAAATGGGTTTCAGACGCTGAAGCCAAAGGCCTGAAAGACGCCAGAAAGGTGTTGGCCGATTTCCGTGCCGAAATTGCCCGCCAGGAAAAATAAGCCTTGAAGAAACTGCCCGAGTTTCTGAGCGCATTGCTGTGCAGCAGTGCGCTCTTTTCCATTATGGCGTTGACGTTTTTCGACGTGATAGGACGCAAACTCGTCGACCGCTCGATTCCGGGTTCTTTTGAGTTGACGGAACTCTTGATGGTGGTGCTTATTTTTGCAGCGCTCCCGCTGGTGTCACAACGAGGCGAACATGTGATGTTCAATTCATTCGATGACGTTACGCCGCCATGGCTGCTCAAAATTCAAAAAGCCGTCGTTAGCGGCCTGTGTGGCCTTGCGATGTTGGGCTTGGGCTGGCTGATGTGGAAGAGTGGCAACCAGTTCGTTGAATCTGGCGAAACCACAGCCCAGCTCAAGTTCCTCAAGGCACCCTTTGTGTATGGCATGGGTGTGATGTGTGTCTTGACCGGATTGGTTCACCTCGGGCAAGTTTTCAACCCTGCGGCTGACTTGGCTGAAGGCGAAGGTGTGGCCCTTTGATCTGCCATTTGTGCTCACCGTCTGTGTGCACGTTCTAAATCGATTGTTGACGACCCATGATTGAAGCACTGAGCGCATTTGGCGCGATTTTCCTACTGGCTTTGCTGCGCATTCCCTTGGCGTTTGCCATGGGTGCCGTGGGCATCGTTGGGATGGGCTTTTTGCGCGGCTGGCAACCCGCCTTTGCCGGCGCATCACAAGTGGTTTACGAAACCGGTTTTGCCTATACGCTATCGGTGATTCCGTTGTTCATCCTGATGGGCAACTTTGTCGCCCGCGCGGGCTTGGCCCATGAACTGTTTAATGCAGCCTATGCCTTCATTGGCCACCTGCGCGGCGGACTGGCGCACGCCACCGTGGCGGCTTGTGCGGGCTTTGGTGCCATTTGCGGCTCCAGCATTGCCACCGCCGCCACCATGAGCAAAGTGGCCTACCCGTCGATGAAAAAACTCGGCTACAGCGATTCACTTTCAACCGGCGTGATGGCGGCCGGCGGCACATTGGGCATCATGATTCCGCCTTCCACCATCATGGTGATTTACGGCATCATCACTGAAACCAACATTGGCAAACTGTTTGCAGCGGGTGTCATACCGGGCCTCCTCACCGCCTTGATGATGATGGGCATGATTGCCTACGTCACCTCCCGAGACCCCGAACACGCTCCCGCTGGCGAACGGTTTACCTGGCCGCAACGCTGGGCTGCCCTGCGTGGCATTTGGGGCGTGGCGCTGCTGGTTGTTGTGGTTTTAGGCGGCATTTACGGCGGGCTTTTCACCGCCACAGAAGGTGCCGGGTTTGGTGCTGCCGGTGCTTTCTTGTTCGCGTTGGCACGCAAGCGGCTGACTTGGAAAATCTTGTTTGAGGTGCTGGTTGAATCAGCCCGCACCACGGCCATGCTGTTCACGCTGTTGATCGCCGCCACTATTTTTGCCAATTTCGTCAATTTCACTAGTCTGCCCGGCGACCTCAAAACCTGGATTACCGGCCTCGGGCTGTCACCCGTCATGGTCATCACCGCCATGATGTTTATCTACATTGTGTTGGGCACGGTGATGGAAGAGCTCACCATGGTGCTGCTGACGATCCCGCTGTTTTTCCCCATCGTTACGGCTCTGGGGTTTGACCCGGTCTGGTTCGGCGTACTGATCGTGATGATCGTGCAGATCGGCCTGATCTCGCCACCGGTGGGCATGAACCTGTTTGTGCTCAACTCCCTGCTGCCAGGCGTAGGCTTGGGCAACATCTTCAAAGGCTGTTGGCCCTTTGTGGCGGTGATGATCGTCACGCTTGGGCTACTGATTGCATTTCCGCAGTTGAGCCTGTGGTTGCCGTCTTTGATGAAATGACAGACGGCTGAACGGATACGGTTTGTATCCGGGTGAAGACACCAGCCGAACAATCAGGCATCGCGAATTCAGGCCAAAACCCGTCCAGAGGTATTTCGGCGTTGGAGGTCGGCATTGCGCAACGTGGCAGCAGTCTCGTGCGCACGAACGGGCCAGCAGGCTGACCGCCGCCGACCAACGCCCGAGCCAAAACAGGCCTGCATAACCATTGGCAAACGCTTACGTCACTTATCTACTTGCGCCCTCCGGTACCTGATGCGTGCGCTGGCGCACAGACCCGAAT
>JANOVW010000530.1:0-5692 GCA_031417575.1 Rhodoferax sp.
CCACCTGGGCGACATGGATTTCAAGGTGGCCGGTACCACCAACGGCATCACCGCCTTGCAAATGGACATCAAAATCCAGGGCATCACCAAAGAGATCATGCAAGTGGCGTTGGCGCAGGCCAAAGAAGCGCGCATGCACATCCTGGAAAAAATGCAGTCCGCCATGGGCGAAGCCAAGACCGATGTCTCCAGCTTCGCGCCCAAGCTGTTCACCATGAAGATCAACCCCGAGAAGATCCGTGACGTGATCGGCAAGGGCGGCGCGGTTATCCGCGCGTTGACCGAAGAAACCGGTTGCCAGATCAACATCGACGAAGACGGCACCATCACGATTGCTGCTACCGAAGCCTCCAAAGCCGATGAAGCCAAGCGCCGTATTGAGCAAATCACGGCTGAAGTCGAAATAGGCAAAATCTACGAAGGCCCCATCACCAAGTTGCTGGATTTCGGTGCCCTGGTCAACCTGCTCCCCGGCAAAGACGGTCTGCTGCACATCAGCCAGATTGCCCACGAACGTGTCGAGAAGGTTTCTGACTATTTGTCAGAAGGCCAGATCGTCAAGGTCAAAGTGATGGAGACGGATGAAAAAGGCCGCATCAAGCTGTCGATGAAAGCGCTGCTGGATCGCCCGGCCGGCATGGAAAATGATCGCCCGCAAGGTGACCGTCCTTACAACGACCGCCCGCAACACAGCCGTGGACCGCGTGAAGACCGTGGCCACCGTGAAGACCGCGCACCCCGTGAAGATCGCGGCCCGCGCGAGGACCGCGCACCACGTGAAGAGCGTCAACCCCAACAGCAGGCAGCTCAAAACGCTGCGCCACAGGGATCTGAAAACGCTTAATTGGTAAGTTTTTCCTAAATAATTAATTTATTTTAATCGTATTTGTTATAAATAATATAGCTAATTGTGCAATTAATACCTGAACAATTTGGCTTTTAAATTTTATGAAATGCATAGAAATAATTAAATTTGGTCCACCCGAGGTGTTGTGTGCGGCTGAGCGTGCTGCGCCGACGGCGGGCGCGGGTGAGTTGCTGATACGGGTGGCGGCCAGTGGTGTGAACCGCCCCGATGTCTTGCAGCGTACCGGCAACTACCCGGTGCCGCCAGGGGCTTCTGATCTGCCGGGGCTTGAAGTGGCTGGCGTGATTGAGTCAGGCGATGCCGCTGCCATGGCTGCGGCCGGTTTCAAAATCGGTGACCGTGTTTGTGCACTGGTGGCCGGTGGTGGTTATGCCGAAATGTGCGTTGCACCCGTGGCCCAGTGTCTGCCAACGCCGGCTGGCCTGAGCGATGTGGAGGCTGCGGCACTGCCCGAGACTTTCTTTACCGTTTGGACCAATGTGTATGACCGGGCCCGCTTGCAAAAAGGCGAAACCCTGTTGATCCAGGGTGGCTCCAGCGGCATCGGTGTTACCGCCATCGCCATGGCAAAAGCCATGGGTTCAACGGTTATCGTCACAGCGGGCAGCGACGATAAATGCGCCGCATGCCTTCAGTTGGGTGCAGACCACGCCATCAATTACAAAACCCATGATTTCGTGGCCGAAGTCAAACGTATCACCAGCGGTGTGGGTGCTGATGTCATCCTGGACATGGTTGCAGGCCCCTATGTGGCGCGCGAAATCGAGTGCCTCGCACCTGATGGCCGCTTGACCATCATCGCCGTTCAAGGCGGTGTCAAGAGTGAAATCAACGCCGGCTTGGTGCTGCGCAACCGTTTGCAAATCATGGGTTCAACCTTGCGCCCGCGTCCGGTGGCCTTCAAGGCTGCCATAGCCAAAAGCCTGTTGCACCACGTATGGCCGCTGATCGAATCGGGTGCCGTCAAACCAGTGATTTACAAAACTTTTAATGCAGCAGGTGACGGCCAAGGCCAGTTGAGTGGTGCCGCCCAGGCGCACGCCTTGATGGAATCCAACGCTCACATCGGCAAAATTGTGCTGACGTGGCCCCGTTCTGCAGTCTGAATCTGACCATGAAAAGCAAACTGATTGTTGGCAACTGGAAGATGAACGGCTCTTTGGCGGCAAATGCTGCCTTGCTCGACGCGTTGCACCAAGGCGTGACAGGCGCCAGTCAAGTGCGGGTTGCCGTTTGCCCGCCGTTGGCCTATTTGGCCCAAGTACAGGCATTACTGGCGAACCGCTCGAGTGGTTCGAGTACTTCGCAAAACAGCCAGAACAACACCAGCAACGCGATCAGTACGGGTATCAGTATGGGGGCCCAGGATGTTTCTGCGCACGAGGCAGGTGCGTTCACCGGTGAGGTTTCTGCTGCCATGCTGCGGGAACTGGGCGTTCGTTATGTGTTGGTGGGCCACTCGGAGCGTCGCCAATACCATGGCGAATCTGACGCGGCAGTCGCAGCCAAGGCGCAAAGGGCGTTGGCCTGCGGCATTACCCCGATCGTCTGTGTCGGTGAAACCCTGGCCGAACGCGAAGCAGGCAAAACCGAAGAAGTAGTGAAACGGCAACTGGCTGCAGTGATCCACGTGAATGGCCATTGCATCAGCGAAATTGTTGTGGCGTATGAGCCGGTCTGGGCTATTGGTACCGGCAAAACCGCTACGGTCCAAGAAGCCCAGCAGGTGCATGCGGTATTGCGGGCCCAGCTTAAGGCTGCTACATCGCATGACCAGCGCATCCTCATTTTGTACGGTGGCAGCATGAACGCAGCCAACGCTGCGTCGTTGTTGGCGCAACCCGACATTGATGGGGGTTTGATTGGCGGGGCGTCGCTCAAAGCGCCCGACTTTTTGAAAATTGTTGATTCTGCGGTGCTGGCTGCATCGGCTTGAATATTTAGTTTTAGGAGCGTAAGTTGTCCATCATTTTGAATATTGTTTTGGCGGTCCAGATGTTGTCTGCGGTTGTCATGATTGGCCTGATTCTGGTTCAGCACGGCAAAGGTGCCGATATGGGCGCCGCATTTGGCAGCGGCAGTTCGGGCAGCCTGTTTGGCGCGACCGGCAGCGCCAACTTCCTGTCGCGAACAACGGCTGTTCTGGCCACCGTATTTTTTGTCGCAACCTTGGCGTTGGCTTATTTCGGCAATTTGCGTACCACGCCAACGGGTGGTAGCGGCAGTGTGCTTGAAGGCCCAGCTGCTGCGGTGCCTGCTGGTGCCAGCCCGGCTGCATCAATGCCTTCGGCAATTCCGTCATCGGCGGTTCCGTCTGCGCCTGCAGTACCGGCTTCGGGCGCGGCGCAAATCCCCTCCAAGTAAGACTGGATTCCGGTGCCAAAAAGCCGCAGTAACCTAAGGGTTTCTGCTGCTTTTCACGCTAGAATCAGCGTGGTGAGAAGGGGCTCGTCCTCATGCCCTTTTTTGCCTTGAAATGCCGTCGTGGTGAAATTGGTAGACACGCTATCTTGAGGGGGTAGTGGCGAAAGCTGTGCGAGTTCGAGTCTCGCCGACGGCACCAGACAAATTCCGACAATTGATGCATGCCCAGCAGGTTCAATTGGTCCTGAAAAGCCAGAAGCGCGCTGAGAAGTCAAAAGTAGTCTGAAAATAATCAAGAGTGCCCTGAAAAGTCTTAAGTACGACGATGAATCTCGATCAATATTTTCCGGTACTGCTGTTCATCCTGGTTGGAATCGCCGTCGGTGTAGCGCCACAGATCATTGGTTATGTGTTGGGGCCCAACCGTCCGAACGCTGCGAAAAACTCACCCTACGAATGCGGTTTTGAGGCGTTTGAAGATGCCCGCATGAAGTTTGACGTGCGGTATTACCTCGTGGCCATCCTTTTCATCTTGTTCGATCTTGAAATCGCTTTCCTGTTCCCTTGGGCCGTCACTTTGAAAGAAATTGGCCCTGTGGGGTTCTGGTCAATGATGACCTTTTTGGCTGTTTTGGTCGTGGGCTTTGTCTACGAATGGAAAAAAGGTGCCCTCGATTGGGAATGATGTGATGGCAATGCAGGGGAATCACCATGATTGAAGGTGTCTTTAAGGAGGGGTTTGTCACGACGTCGTATGACTCGGTGATGAACTGGGCCAAAACGGGTTCTTTGTGGCCCATGTCCTTTGGTTTGGCCTGTTGTGCCGTCGAGATGATGCACGCGGCCGCCTCGCGTTACGACATCAGCCGCTTTGGCGCAGAGGTTTTTCGGGCCAGTCCGCGCCAGTCTGATTTGATGATCGTGGCAGGTACCTTGTGCAACAAAATGGCGCCCGCCCTGCGCAAAGTCTACGACCAGATGAGCGAGCCGCGTTGGGTGATCAGCATGGGTTCGTGCGCCAATGGCGGTGGCTATTACCACTATAGCTATTCGGTCGTGCGCGGCTGCGACCGCATTGTTCCTGTCGACGTTTATGTGCCGGGCTGCCCACCCACAGCCGAAGCATTGCTCTACGGCATCATTCAATTGCAGCAAAAAATTCGTCGCACCCAGACGATTGCGCGTGTCTGAGGGCCATCGGTAGTTTCATGACTGAATTTGCTGTTGATCCCAAGGCGCTGGCGGCCACGATCTGCGCTGCCTTGGCAGACAAAGCGCTGCGTGTAGACGTTGCTTTTGGTGAGGTAACGGTCTACGCTGCCGCGTCAAATTACCTGGAAGTAGCGGGTATTTTGAAAACCGACTCCGGTTGCCAGTTCGAAATATTGGTCGATTTGTGCGGCGTGGATTATTCGGAATACAAAGCCGATACCAGCAGCCCATGGGCTGACCAGCGGTATTGCGTCGTGACGCATCTGCTGTCGGTTTCGCTCAACCAGCGTGTGCGCCTGAAGGTGTTTGCGCCGAATGACGATGTACCCGTGGTGGCCTCTTTAACCGGCCTGTGGTCCTCGGTCAGCTGGTTTGAGCGTGAAGCATTCGACTTGTTTGGGATTGTTTTTGAAGGGCACAACGACTTGCGCCGCATTCTGACCGACTACGGTTTTATTGGTCATCCGTTTCGCAAAGATTTCCCCACCACTGGGCATGTTGAGATGCGGTATGACGCCGAGAAGAAGCGGGTTATCTATCAACCCGTGTCGATCGAGCCGCGAGAAATTACGCCGCGCATTATTCGCGAAGACAACTACGGTGGTCTGAATGGCTGAGATTAAAAACTACACCCTGAATTTCGGGCCGCAGCATCCTGCAGCCCACGGCGTATTGCGCCTGGTGTTGGAACTGGACGGCGAAGTCATCCAGCGCGCCGATCCGCACATTGGGCTATTGCACCGTGCCACCGAAAAACTGGCCGAAAGCAAAACGTATATCCAAAGCCTGCCCTACATGGACAGGCTCGATTACGTTTCAATGATGTGCAACGAGCACGCCTATTGCCTGGCGATTGAAAAACTGATGGGCATCGAGGTACCCCTTCGTGCCCAATACATACGCGTGATGTTTTCAGAAATTACGCGGCTGCTCAACCACCTTTTGTGGGTGGGCGCGCACGGTCTGGACTGCGGCGCCATGACGTTGCTGCTCTACGCCTTTCGCGAACGTGAAGACCTGTTCGACATGTACGAAGCGGCCAGTGGTGCGCGCATGCATGCGGCTTACTTCCGGCCTGGCGGTGTTTACCGTGATTTGCCCGATTTGATGGCTCAGTACAAAGTCAACAAAATTCGCAATGCCAAGGCGATCGCAGAATTGAATTCGAATCGAAACGGCAGCCTGCTCGATTTCATTGATGACTTCACCCAGCGGTTCCCGGCGAATCACGCGGAATACCACACACTG
>JANOVW010000531.1:0-3462 GCA_031417575.1 Rhodoferax sp.
CCCAACTGGCAACACACGCCACTGTGGGCATCACCAACCTGTCGGAAGGCGTGCACCAGTCGGTGTGGGGAACGCTGGGTGTTGCAGGCAAAGGGGGAAAACCGGGCGCGGCAAACCCCGCCACAACAGGCGGTTTGACAGGCCTGATCTACAGCGCCGTTCGGGGTGTGACCCAAATGGTTGGCAAAGGCCTGGGCGCAACCTTCCGCCAACTGCAACCCTTGTTGGAAGCAGCCGACCACCAAGCAGTAGAAACGCGCCAACGTGAAGCGGTGTTGGCGGCATTGAATGGCGTATTGGGCGACCACCTGCACGCCACGCAAAACCCGTTGGCAACACCGTTTTCATTGCGGTACCAGGGCCGGGCCCTCACCACAGAAACGGCCCACCCGGTTGACGGCTGGCCTGCACAAGACGCTGATGCAACACCCGACGTGGTGGCCCAGAGCACCGCAGTTGCCCAGACACCCGTCAGCGGCAAGGTGTTGGTGTTGATTCACGGCCTGTGCATGAATGACCTGCAATGGTCAGGCCCGCCCACGCCAGTTACAGCCGGCAACCCGACAACGGCTGCCGTGCAAGCGCCCGTTCACGACCACGGCAGCGCATTGGCCCAGGCGCTGGGCTACACCCCGGTTTACGCGCGTTACAACTCGGGGCTACACATCTCCGACAACGGCCTTGAACTGGCCCGCCAGCTCGATGGGTTGCTGGCCGGTTGGCCGGTTCCCGTTACCGAACTTTGTGTGGTGGCGCACAGCATGGGCGGCCTGGTGATGCGCAGCGCGACCCAAGTGGCCGAGCGCGACCAGTTGCCCTGGCGCCAACACCTCAAACGTATCGTCTTTTTAGGCACGCCCCACCATGGCGCACCCCTGGAGCGGGCCGGCAACTGGGTCGACGTGATTTTGGGCAGTACCCCGTATTCACGGCCTTTTGCCAAACTGGGCCAACTGCGCAGCGCAGGTATTACCGATTTGCGCTATGGCCATGTGGTGCAGGCCGATTGGCAAGGCCACGACCGGTTTCGCAAACGCCCCGACAGCCGCCTGCATGTGCCGCTGCCCGAGGGCGTGGCGTGTTACACCATGGCCGCCACGTTGGCAGACAAATGGGCCCCCAAAAGTGGCGCCGTTACCGACAACATCGTGGGTGATGGCCTGGTTCCCGTGCCCAGCGCGCTGGGGCACCACACGCAAGTGGGGCGCAGGCTGCTTTTTGCGCAGGCTTCACGGCGCGTGTTGTACGCAACCCACCACATGGCCTTGCTCAACAGCCCGGTGGTTACCCAACAACTGATCACGTGGTTGGCTGAACCGCTGCATTGAACCGGCCACGCGCCACGCCACAGCAGGCGGGCACCGCCCTGAACGGCCCGCCCTGAAACTGCCCCACCCTTGACCTGTATAAAACAGGTGCCCGGTGCGACCGCCTAAAGTGGCGGCATCAACCTGCAAAGTGAAACCGACCGCGGTGTTTCCATCACCTTCCTGGGCGCAGCGGGTACGGTTACCGGCTCGAAATACCTGCTGCGGTATGACAAACATCAGTTGCTGGTCGATTGCGGCTTGTTCCAGGGCTACAAGCAGCTTCGCCTGCGCAACTGGAAACCCCTGCCGGTAGCGCTCGACCATATCGAAGCGGTGGTGCTCACCCACGCGCACCTCGATCACAGCGGCTACTTGCCCCTGCTGGTCAAAGAGGGCTTTGCCGGGAGCCACGGCCTGAGCCGCCACGCGCAACCCTTGCCGCTCTGCACCCGGCAAGACGCGCTGGAGTGCCTGTCACGTTTCAAATCGGTTGGGGTCAACAAGGTGTTTGAACCCATCAAAGGCTGGCGGATGAGCTTCAGCAGCGCAGGGCATATTTTGGGTGCTGCCAGCGTGCTGGTTAAAGTGGCCGGGCGGCGCATTTTGTTTTCGGGCGATCTGGGCCGGCCAGACGACCTGCTGATGAACCCGCCCGACAGCGCACCCGGGGCCGACACCGTGCTCATGCAACGGGCGGGCGGGTGTTGCACCACCTCACCCAACATGCGGGCAACCACCGCAACATGATCATCCTGACGGGTTACCAGGCGCCCGGTACCCGGGGTGCCACGCTGGTCAACATTGCCAACGCCGCCCGTGAAGCACTCGGCAACCCGGCCGCTGGCCTGCCCAACAGTGCCAAAACCGTACGTATACATGGGCGAGACGTGCTGGTCAACGCCGAGGTGGTGCAACTGCAGGCGGCTTCGGCCCATGCCGATGCCAACCAGCTTATCGCCTGGCTGCGCACCATGCCCGAAGCGCCCGGGCAGGTGTATGGGGTGCATGGCGAAATGGGCGCGTCTGACGCGCTGCGCTTGCGGGTCAAAAATGAACTCGGCTGGCGCGCGCTGGTGCCCGAGGCGGGCTCGACCTGGCCTTGTTAAGTAGCTATTGATGATGTAGCAATTGCGGCGGCCCTGGCAGCGATTGGCTATGCAATAATGGGCGCTCATCACGGGGCATACCATGTCAGACGTCAAGCTCTTTCGGGTCACCGAGTTCGCACAAAGCACCTTTACGTCGCCGCAGGCGCACAAAAACGCCATCCACCCGGTCTGGGTCATGCTGATCATCGCCGTGTGGGTGGCCACCATCGGCCATTGGCCTTTGTGGAACCTGTTTTTGCAGCCGCAAAGCCAGGTAACACCCTTGCTGATGGTTTATTTTGCCGTGCAATGGATGGCCGCCAGCCTGCTGATCATGTCTTTGCTGTGCTGGCGCTGGACATTCAAAATCGCCGTCACCCTGCTGGTGTTTTGGGCGGCGCTCGGGGCCTGCGAAATGATCACGCTGGCTGAATCGGGCCGGGCCATAGGCGTCACCCCGCGCACGCTGATGGCGTTTTTGCTGAACAGTGACAACTGGGCGCTGCTCGTCAGCCGCATCACCCTGTTCACGCTCTTGCATGGGGCCGTGGTGCCCGCTGCCTTGCTGTGGACAGGCACGCTGCGGCGCATTCCGTTTAATCAGAATTTAACCATTAACGCTATTATTTTGATAGCTAGTTATGGCCTTCTGCTATTAACCCGTGGCCTGATTGGTCATGCCATACCCTCTGTGATTGACCCCCTGGCGATTTTCCAGGCGCCTTGAGGGGCCGCCCCGGTGAAAAGCTAAAACAGGCTGCCCTGCGCGGCCCGTTGGTCGGCCAAAGCGGTGGGGTTGAATTGGCTGACATCGTGCGCAACCCGTTGCCGGTTGAACCCCAATTTGGCGCACGTTTTGTCAAACCGCTGCTTGATGAGGTCTGACCACACCCCGGCACCCTTCATGCGCTGGCCCCAGGCGGCGTCGTAATTCTTGCCGCGATGCCCGGCGTCGCTTCCCAAACCATGCATCTCACGCACCCGCGCCATCACCCGTGCCGCGCGCTGCGGGTAATGCAGGCCCAGCCATTCCTGAAACAGGGGGTTGAGCTCCCAGGGCAGGC
>JANOVW010000532.1:0-18100 GCA_031417575.1 Rhodoferax sp.
CTTGTGCGGATTCGCCCGTGATGTTGGTGAACGATCGTTACATGTGCAGCTTCATGACCAACGAAAAGCTCGATCAACTGATAGATGGTTTGCGAACTGCCAAGCCGGAAGTGGTGGCAAGCAAATGACGACTGCGGTGCAAGTGTTGGCTCAATTCGCTGCTCATGGTGTTGAGACCTGTTTCCACAACCGGCACATTAATCCCCAAATTTATGCGGATTTGAACGGCAGCAACTGGCGTCTTAAAGATTACGAAGCCAGAGGCGGTTATCAAGCTTTGCGCAAAGTCCTGGGCAAAGATGGGGCGCCCGTCGAGGAGGGCAAGTCCGCTGGCATGACGCAGGAACAGGTCATCGCAACCGTCAAGGAATCCGCACTTCGCGGTCGTGGGGGCGCGGGTTTCCCGACGGGTCTGAAGTGGAGCTTCATGCCACGTCAGTTTCCCGGGCAAAAATACCTGGTCTGCAACTCCGACGAGGGCGAACCGGGTACGTGCAAAGACCGTGACATCCTGCAATTCAATCCGCATATCGTGATTGAAGGCATGATCATCGCGGCTTATGCCATGGGTATTTCAGTCGGGTACAACTACATCCACGGCGAAATTTTCGCCAGCTACGACCGGTTTGAGGAGGCCCTTGAAGAGGCCCGAGCCGCGGGTTATCTGGGCGACAACATCCTGGGTGGAGCGTACAGCTTTCAATTGCACGCTTTTCATGGCTTTGGCGCTTATATCTGTGGCGAAGAGACAGCCTTGCTGGAATCGCTGGAAGGCAAGAAGGGCCAGCCGCGGTTCAAGCCGCCATTCCCCGCCAGTTTTGGCATGTATGGCAAACCAACCACGATTAACAATACCGAAACGTTTGCGGCGGTGCCTTGGATCATCCGCAATGGGGGTGCTGCCTACCTGGCCTGTGGCAAACCCAATAACGGTGGCACCAAGATCTATTCCGTCAGCGGCGATGTGGAGTTGCCGGGCAACTATGAAGTGCCCTTGGGAACACCGTTTGCAAAACTGCTTGAAATTGCCGGTGGCGTGCGCAAGGGCCGCCAACTCAAGGCGGTGATTCCAGGCGGCTCGTCGTCGCCCATCCTGCCTGCCAACATCATGATGGAATGCACGATGGACTACGATTCCATTGCCAAAGCCGGTTCCATGTTGGGTTCCGGAGCCGTCATTGTTTTGGATGACAGTCGCTGCATGGTGAAATCCCTGCAACGCCTCAGTTATTTTTATATGCATGAATCGTGCGGTCAGTGCACGCCTTGTCGCGAAGGCACTGGGTGGCTGTCACGGATGGTGGATCGCATTGAGACCGGACACGGTCGTCCAAGCGACATGGACCTGCTCAACTCTGTGGCTGACAACATCATGGGCCGCACGATCTGTGCCTTGGGTGATGCGGCCGCCATGCCGGTGCGCGCCATGATCAAACACTTCCGTCACGAGTTTGAATACCACATAGAGCACAAGACCTGCATGGTCCCTGCTTACGTCTGAACGAGCCCAGCGCATGATTGAAATCGAACTCGACGGAAAGAAAGTAGCAGTCAAAGAAGGCAGTGTCATCATGCACGCTGCTGACAATGCGGGTACCTATATTCCCCATTTTTGTTACCACAAAAAACTTAGCATCGCCGCCAATTGCCGGATGTGTTTGGTCGATGTCGAGAAAATGCCCAAGCCGATGCCTGCATGTGCAACGCCGGTGACGCAGGGCATGATTGTGCGCACCAAGAGCGAAAAAGCAATCAAGGCGCAACAGTCTGTGATGGAATTTTTGCTGATCAACCACCCGCTGGATTGTCCCATTTGTGATCAGGGCGGTGAATGCCAATTGCAGGATTTGGCGGTCGGATACGGTGGATCAACTTCGCGGTACGAAGAGGAAAAGCGCGTAGTCGCGGTCAAGGATGTTGGCCCGCTGATTTCCATGCAAGAAATGAGTCGCTGCATTCATTGCACGCGCTGTGTGCGTTTTGGTCAAGAAGTGGCAGGTGTCATGGAACTCGGCATGTCCCACCGCGGCGAGCATGCTGAAATTGAAACCTTCCTGGGTCAAACCATCGATTCGGAGCTTTCAGGCAACATGATCGACATTTGCCCCGTCGGTGCCTTGACCAGCAAGCCCTTCCGTTACAGCGCCCGAACCTGGGAACTGTCGCGGCGCAAGTCAATTAGTCCCCATGACTCCACCGGAGCCAATCTGATTGTTCAGGTGAAGAACAATAAGGTGATGCGTGTGGTGCCGTTGGAGAACGAAGCCGTGAACGAGTGCTGGATAGCTGATCGCGATCGTTTTTCCTACGAAGCATTGAACAGCGATGAGCGTCTGACAGTGCCTATGTTGAAGCAGGGTGGCAATTGGAAAGCTGTTGATTGGCAAACCGCCCTGGAATACGTCGCAAATGGCTTGAAGCAAATTAAGACCGATCACGGAAGCGCAAGTTTGGGCGCGTTGGTTAGCCCTCACAGTACGCTGGAAGAGATTTACCTTGCGGCAAGTTTGATGCGCGGTCTTGGCAGTGAAAACATTGACTATCGCCTTCGAAATGCCGAATTTGTTGCGAATGCCAGCCAAGGTGCCCGTTGGTTGGGTACATCCATCGCTTCATTGTCGAAATTGGACAGGGTTCTCGTTGTTGGCTCTAACTTGCGCAAAGACCACCCCTTGTTTGCGCAAAGAATCCGGCAGGCGGTGCGTGCAGGTTGTGCGGTTAGCGCCATCAATGCCGTCGCCCATGATTGGGCGATGCCAGTTCACCACACCTTGTTAGCACAGGCCGATGGTTGGTTGAGCGCGCTGGCTGAGGTAGCCTGCGCAGTGGCTGCGCAGAAGGGCGTGCCTGCTCCAGTTTCTGTTGACGTAGGTGCCATCGCTGCGTCGATCGCCAAATCGTTAATGAGTGGTGAAAGAAAGGCGATTCTTCTGGGTAACGGCGCTGCGCATCATGTTCGCGCTTCCAGCCTTTTGGCTCTTGCCAATTGGATCGGCCAACAAACCGGCGCCTCTGTCGGTTACCTGACAGAAGCAGCCAATACCGTTGGAGCCCAAATCGCCAAAGCCATGCCAACAGCCAGTGGGTTGAGCGCTGCCCAAATGTTGGCTGGCGGGGTCAAGGCAGCGATTTTGCTCAATACTGAACCGGAGTTTGACTCTGCTGCTGCGCACTCAGCAGTTCATGCACTTGGGCAATGTCAAATGGTGGTGAGTCTGAATCCATTCAAGGCCAACATGGCTTTCGCGGATGTGATCTTGCCCGTAGCGCCATTCACTGAAACGCCTGGGACTTTTATCAATGCCGAGGGACGGGTTCAAAGTTTCCATGCAGTTGTCAAACCGTTTGGAGAAACACGGCCAGGCTGGAAGGTGCTGCGTGTTTTGGGCAACATGCTTGGCCTGTCAGGGTTTGATTTTGAATCGGCGCAAGATGTGTCCGCTCTGATCTTGGCTGATGCCGTGCATGAAGGCAAGTTGGTGGATGGCAGGCTAAGCAATGCCTGCCCAACCGATGTTGATCTGGCGGATCTGACTACTCAAGCGCAGGGTACAAACCCGGCGCCTGTTGTCGCGTCAATCTATCAACTTGACGGGTTGGTCCGACGAGCTTCATCTCTGCAAATGACCGCTGACAACCGCGTAGCGGAGATGGCAACATGATTGACGCATTATTCAATGCCGGGCAAGGCTTGTTTGCAGCTCAATGGTGGAGCGGCATGGTTTGGCCTGTTATCTGGAATTTGATCAAAATCATTGCCATCGTGTTGCCGCTCTTGGGGGCGGTTGCTTATTTGACACTTTGGGAGCGCAAGCTCATCGGGTGGATTCAAATCCGAATTGGTCCCAATCGTGTGGGTCCCTTTGGTTTGTTGCAGCCCATTGCAGATGCCCTGAAACTAATGGGGAAGGAAATTTTGGTCCCCTCGGCCGCCAACAAGGGCCTGTTTCTATTGGGGCCCATATTGACCATCATGCCCGCACTGGCGGCTTGGGCGGTGGTGCCATTTGGTCCGGATGTCGTATTGTCAAATGTCAATGCAGGGCTTTTGTTCATCATGGCGATAACCTCGATGGAGGTCTACGGTGTTGTGATTGCGGGTTGGGCATCCAATTCAAAATATGCCTTTTTGGGTGCAATGCGGGCTTCGGCTCAAATGGTCAGTTATGAAATTGCGATGGGTTTTTGCCTCGTTGTGGTTCTGATGATCTCGGGCAGCATGAATTTGACGGATATCGTGGTGAGTCAATCAGCTGGGCAGTTCGCCGGTACAGGCCTCAACTTTTTGTCCTGGAATTGGCTCCCTCTTTTGCCAATTTTCTTCGTGTACATCATTTCCGGCCTGGCCGAAACCAATCGTCATCCGTTTGACGTTGTAGAGGGTGAATCTGAAATCGTAGCGGGGCACATGGTCGAGTACTCTGGTATGTCTTATGCGATGTTCTATTTGGCCGAATACGCCAATATGTGGCTGATTTCTGTTTTGGCGTCGGTGATGTTTTTGGGAGGCTGGCTGCCACCAATTCAAAGCGACCTGTTCGTCTGGATTCCGGGTTGGATTTGGCTGGGGCTCAAAACCTGCGCAGTGGTGACTTTGTTTATCTGGATTCGCGCCACGCTACCTCGGTTTCGTTACGATCAAATCATGCGGCTGGGCTGGAAAATATTCATTCCCGTGACCTTGGTTTGGTTGGTAGTGATTGGCGCTTGGATGCAGACGCCATGGACCATCTGGAAATAATTGGCCTCAACTATGTCTACCACTACTGCGATACCCCCGGCAAATAGTTCGGCGGCTTTTTCGTTGAAGGATTTTTTGTCCAGCTTTCTCCTGTTTGAGCTGTTCAAAGGCCTCGCGTTAACGGGCCGTTATGCTTTTCGCCGTAAGGTCACCATACAATTTCCGGAAGAAAAAACACCGCTTAGCCCACGGTTTCGCGGGCTGCACGCTCTGCGTCGTTATGAAAACGGGGAAGAGCGGTGCATTGCATGTAAATTGTGCGAGGCGGTATGCCCTGCCATGGCAATCACCATTGAGTCCGAAGTTCGAGCCGATGGTTCCCGTCGCACCAGCCGGTATGACATCGATCTGACAAAGTGCATTTTTTGTGGCTTTTGTGAAGAGAGTTGCCCTGTTGACTCCATTGTTGAGACGCATATTTTGGAGTACCACGGTGAAAAGCGGGGTGATCTGTATTTCACTAAAGATATGTTGTTGGCCGTGGGTGACCGTTATGAGGCGGAAATTGCCGCCAACCGTGCCTCCGACGCGAAATTCCGCTAACTGAACGATACCGCTGACTAGTTGCCATGGATACCAAAACAGGTTTTTTCTACCTTTTTTCAGCGGTCATGCTGTTTGCGTCTTTCCGTGTCATCACGGCTCGCAATCCGGTTTACGCAGCGCTGTACTTGGTGCTGGCCTTTACACAGGCAGCGGCCTTGTGGATGCTTCTCCAGGCAGAATTCCTGGCCATCACACTGGTGCTGGTTTACGTCGGTGCCGTCATGGTTCTGTTTCTGTTTGTAGTCATGATGCTGGACATCGACATGTCTGGTTTGCGGCAGGGTTTCTGGAAGCACTTTCCGCTCGCGGGTTTTCTGGGGTCAATCGTTGCTTTGGAGATGGTTGCTGTGGTCCTTGGCGGTTTCCGCGCTGTCGATGTAGCCAAACCAGCGGCCGTTATTGAGGCCGCTGCCCAGATATCCAATACCAAAGAACTTGGCAAGTTACTGTATTCCCAATATGTCTACCCGCTTGAGATTGCCGCCTTCATTCTTTTGGTGGCCATGATCGCCGCCATCGCATTGACGCTGCGTGAACGCAAAGACAGCAAGTACGCCAGCCCTTCTGATCAGGTTAGGGTCAAGGCAGGTGATCGAATGGTCGTCCTCAAGATGAATGCCACACGAACGCCCGAAGCCGCTCCTTCAGCCACTGTGCCAACTGAGGGGGCAAAACCATGACGGTCACTTTGGGTCACTATTTGTCACTGGGCGGAATGCTGTTTGCATTGTCGGTTATTGGCATTTTTTTGAATCGCAAAAACCTGATTGTGCTGTTGATGGCGATTGAACTCATGCTGTTGGCGGTCAACATGAATTTCGTGGCGTTTTCCTATTTCTTGCGGGATATGCATGGGCAGGTTTTTGTGTTCTTCATTCTTACCGTTGCCGCCGCAGAGTCAGCCATTGGATTGGCCATCCTGGTGCAGCTGTTCCGTAACAAGTCCAACATCAACGTCGATGAACTCAATACGCTCAAGGGCTGATATTCAGGTTCGCCACTTTCCATCATGAGTCAGACCCTTTCCGCGACAACACTTTTGATCGTGCCATTGGCACCGCTTGCCGGCGCACTGTTGGCGGGCGTGTTTGGCACGGCATTTGGCGGCAACCTGATCGGGCGTCGGGCTTCCCATGGTCTCACCATTTTGGGTGTCCTGATTGCCTTCTTGCTTTCCGCGTCAACTTTGCGTGACGTGGTGGTTCACGATGCCCGGTTTAACGAAACCCTCTATACCTGGATGACCATTGGTAGTCTGAAGATGGAGATTGGGTTTTTGGTCGACGGCCTGACCGCCATGATGATGTGTGTCGTGACGTTTGTTTCCCTCATGGTTCACATCTACACGATTGGATATATGGAAGAGGATGCGGGTTACAACCGATTCTTTGCCTATATTTCGCTGTTCACGTTTTCGATGCTGATGCTCGTCATGAGCAACAACCTGCTGCAATTGTTTTTTGGCTGGGAAGCCGTGGGCTTGGTGTCGTATTTGTTGATCGGGTTTTGGTTCAACAAGCCAACCGCTATTTTTGCCAACATGAAGGCATTCCTGGTGAATCGTGTCGGCGACTTCGGGTTCATATTGGGCATTGGATTGATCGTTGCATTTGCAGGAACATTGAACTATTCAGAAGTGTTTGCCAAGGCAGGTGACCTATCGAAACTTGCGTTTCCAGGTACCACCTGGTTGTTGGTTACGGTGATCTGTATCAGCCTTTTCATTGGCGCAATGGGCAAATCAGCTCAGTTCCCGTTGCATGTCTGGCTGCCAGATTCGATGGAGGGCCCCACACCCATCTCTGCCTTGATTCACGCTGCCACGATGGTGACGGCTGGTATTTTTATGGTTGCCAGGATGTCGCCATTGTTTGAAATGAGCACAACTGCTTTGAGCTTTGTGCTGGTGATAGGGGCCATCACTGCCTTGTTTATGGGGTTCCTCGGCATCATCCAAAACGATATCAAACGCGTGGTGGCCTATTCAACGCTGTCGCAATTAGGTTACATGACGGTTGCTCTGGGCGCGTCAGCCTATTCGGTGGCGGTGTTCCATTTGATGACACACGCATTTTTCAAGGCGCTTTTGTTTCTGGGTGCAGGTTCCGTCATCATGGGATGCCACCATAACCAGGACATTCGCTGGATGGGTGGGCTGCGCAAATACATGCCCATCACCTGGATCACGTCTTTGTTGGGATCTTTGGCCTTGATTGGCACGCCACTTTTTTCAGGGTTTTACTCCAAAGACAGCATCATTGAGGCCGTGCACGCAACCAGCATACCGGGTGCTGGATTCGCCAATTTTGCAGTCTTGGCAGGTGTCTTTGTCACTGCTTTCTATTCGTTTCGGATGTATTTCCTGGTTTTCCATGGCGAAGAGCGCTTTGACAAAAATCCGGACGCACATCATGACGATGCGAACCACCATGACGAGCACCATGCGGTGCCTCATGTTCACGATGCTGCGGCGCACGAGTCTGTAGCAGACAGCCATAAACCGCATGAATCACCCTGGGTTGTGACACTTCCGCTGATCTTGTTGGCAATACCTTCCGTGGTCATTGGTTTCATGACAATTACGCCCATGCTGTACGGTCATCTCATGGGTGACTCAATCGCCAGAACACCTGTCATGCTGGAAATGGCCAAGGCTTTCCACGGCCCTTGGGGGATGGCGCTGCACGCGCTGAGCACTGCACCGTTTTGGTTGGCGGTGGCGGGTGTCGCGTCTTCTTACTATATGTATATGGTTAATCCGGCTTTGCCTGCGGCTATCAAATCCAAGTTCATGCCGGTGTACACCTTGTTGGAAAACAAATACTACATGGATTGGTTCAATGAAAACGTACTGGCGCGTGGAGCGCGGGCATTGGGAACAGGTTTGTGGAAGCGCGGGGATCAGGCCATTATTGACGGCGGCCTGGTCAATGGTTCCTGGAAAGTGATTGGGGCGGTTTCTGCATTGATTCGCTGGGCTCAGTCCGGGTACCTCTATCACTACGCATTGGCGATGATTTTGGGTGTGTTTGTCATGATGACGTATTTCGTCTGGCTTAAGTAGGAGTAGCGGGACCATGGGTTTATTGAGTCTCGCCATCTGGACACCTATTGCATTTGGTGTCGTGTTGTTGGCATTGGGCCGGGACGATCAGGTCCGCGCCGTTCGTTGGCTTGCCCTGATTGGGGCCTTGGTCAGCTTTTTGGTGACTTTGCCGCTCTACAGCGGTTTCAAGCTAGGTACTGCAGCCATGCAGTTTGTTGAAAATGCCCCTTGGATAGAGCGCTTTAATGTCTTTTATCACTTGGGCGTAGATGGCATATCCTTCTGGTTTGTTCTTCTTACGGCTTTTATCAACTTGGTTGTTGTGATTGCCGGCTGGGAGGTCATCACCCAGCGCGTCAATCAGTACATGGGTGCGTTCATGATTTTGAGCGGGCTGATGATTGGTGTTTTTTGCGCCCTCGACGGTTTGCTTTTTTACGTCTTTTTTGAAGCGACGCTGATACCGATGTATCTCATCATCGGCATTTGGGGCGGCCCCAACAAGATTTACGCTGCTTTCAAATTTTTCCTCTATACGCTGCTTGGTTCGTTGCTGATGTTGGTCGCACTGATCTATTTGTACACGAAATCCGGGGGCAGTTTTGACATAGCAACTTGGCACAAACTTCCACTGGCGGCTTCCGTTCAAACGCTGTTGTTTTTTGCATTCTTCTCGGCTTTTGCCGTGAAGGTCCCGATGTGGCCGGTGCATACGTGGTTGCCCGATGTACACGTTGAGGCTCCAACTGGCGGCTCGGCCGTGCTGGCGGCCATCATGTTGAAACTGGGTGCATACGGTTTTCTGCGGTTTTCGATGCCTATTGCCCCCGATGCCGCGCGTGAGTGGGCGTGGCTCATCATTGCGCTGTCCGTCATTGCCGTGGTCTATGTTGGACTGGTTGCCATGGTGCAGGAAGATATGAAGAAGCTGGTGGCCTATTCATCGGTAGCGCATATGGGGTTTGTGACGCTCGGCTTTTTCATCTTCAATGATCTAGGTGTTGCCGGCGGTATTGTTCAAATGATTGCGCATGGTTTTGTCTCAGGTGCAATGTTCCTTTGCATTGGCGTGCTGTACGACCGTATGCATTCCAGAGAAATCGCCAGCTACGGTGGGGTGGTAAACACCATGCCCAAATTCACGGCATTCGCATTGTTCTTTGCAATGGCCAACTGTGGATTGCCCGCAACGGCAGGGTTTGTTGGCGAATGGATGGTTATTTTGGGTGCTGTCAAGGCCAATTTCTGGCTTGGCTTTGCAGCGGCCAGTGCTTTGGTATTCGGTGCGGCCTATACGTTGTGGATGTTCAAACGAGTCTATTTAGGCCCTATAGCCAACGATGACGTAAAGGCCTTGGTCGATATCAATGGGCGCGAATTTTTCATGCTCAGTTTGCTGGCTGCAGCCGTTTTATGGATGGGGGTCTACCCTAAACCTTTCACAGATGTGATGGATACCTCCGTAGCAGAGCTTTTAAAGCATGTTGCAGCGACCAAAGTACGCTGATCTGGCCCGATTGAAAAGAATTCGACAATGATTGACAAACTCAGCTGGATCGCGATTTACCCGGAAATCGTCTTGATGGTGATGGCCTGTGTGGTGGCGCTGGTCGACCTCGGCGTATCCAGTGCGCGCCGCGACCTGACCTACTTTTTGACCATGGCCGTTTTGGCCGTCGTAGCGCTGATGCAGGGCTTTTATGCGCTGGGCGGAGAAACGGTATACGGCTTTGGCAATATGGTTGTCAGCGACCAGATGGGCAACTGGCTCAAATGTTTTGCAACGATCGCTGTCATGGTCTCATTGGTTTACGGGCGTCCTTACGCCGCAGGCAGGGGTATGTTGCGGGGCGGCGAACTGTTCAGTTTGTCGATGTTTGCGCTGTTGGGAATGTTCGTCATGATTTCGGGGAACAACTTCCTGGTGATCTACATGGGCCTTGAACTGTTGACGTTGTCAAGTTACGCCTTGGTCGCACTGCGGCGCGACAATGAGGCCGCTACCGAAGCGGCCATGAAATACTTTGTGCTGGGTGCGATGGCCTCCGGTTTCTTGTTGTATGGCATGTCGATGATGTACGGAGCAACCGGTTCGCTGGACATCAATGGGGTGTTCAAAGCGATCAATTCCGGAAACGTCGATCACAAGGTCTTGGTGTTTGGTTTGGTGTTTGTGGTCGCGGGGTTGGCATTCAAGCTGGGTGTTGTGCCTTTTCACATGTGGATACCCGATGTCTACCACGGTGCGCCAACAGCGGTCACCTTGCTGATTGGGGGGGCGCCTAAGCTCGCTGCTTTTGCCATCTGTATCCGCCTGCTGGTCGAGGGGATGTTGCCATTGGCGCCTGATTGGCAACAAATGCTGATGGTGTTGAGCGTTGGTTCCCTGGTGATTGGCAATTTGGCGGCAATTGCCCAAACCAATCTGAAACGCATGTTGGCATTCTCCACCATATCCCAAATGGGATTTGTGTTGTTGGGGTTGATGTCGGGATTTGTCAACGGCAACACGCTGTCCGCCGGGAACGCCTATAGCTCTGCCATGTTTTACGTTGTGACTTACGTCCTGACCACGCTGGCAAGTTTTGGCATCATCATGTTGCTGGCGCGTGACGGGTTTGAAAGTGAAGAAATTGCCGATTTTTCCGGCTTAAACCAGCGCAGCCCGCTTTACGCAGCGGTCATGGCCATTTGCCTCTTTTCGTTGGCCGGTATTCCCCCGATGGTAGGTTTTTATGCCAAATTGTCGGTTTTGCAGGCGTTGATAGCGTCGGGTCAGACCCTTCACATTGCTTTGGCGGTATTTGCGGTGATGATGTCGCTGATCGGTGCGTTCTATTACCTGCGTGTCGTCAAGGTTATGTATTTTGATGAGCCCATCACGGTCGCGCAGGTCGATGCCTCGCTCGATGTCAAATTGGTTTTGTCGGTAAATGGTGCACTGATTTTGCTCCTGGGCCTGCTGCCCGGTGCGTTGATGACGCTTTGTGCGAACTCAGTCACCAAGATGTTGGGAAGCTGACGTTTTGGCTAATAGGGACTAATTTTGTGTCTCAGTCATTAGTCATTGGGGTCCTGCTGCTGGTCTCACTTCTACTTGCAAATTTGCCTTTCATCAGCCAGCGGCTGTTTGGCATATTTGCCATGCCTGCGAAAAAATCTGGCTGGGTCCGGTTGGCCGAACTTGGCGCACTTTATTTAGTGACGGGCGCTATTGGTTTGTTGCTGGAGCATCGCGCTGGGCAAATTGCACGACAAACCTGGGAGTTTTATGCGATCACCGCGGCACTGTTTGTAACACTGGCTTTCCCGGGTTTCATCTATCGTTATTTATTGAAACATGCCGATGAGCCAACGTCCTCTGGCGCGTGACTAAATGAAGGTGCTTGATCTTTTTTGCGGCAGAAAGCACGGCTTTGAAGGATGGTTCGGTTCTGAAGCCGATTTCCAGGAGCAGCTGGCAAGAGGCCTCGTGCAATGTCCTCTTTGTGGTAACGCCACCATCACCAAAAGGCTCAGCGCGCCGCGTTTGAACTTGGGTGCGATCGCACCGGCCGACTCAAGCGGCAAGCAACCCCAACCCGCGGCGGAAGGCGGGAAATCAGTACCTGCTCCGGGCAAACTCGTAGTTAACCCGGTTAATCAGCCTGAATTCAAGCCTGAACTGGTTCAGGCCTGGATGGAGATGACCAAACAAATTCTTGCCAATACCGACGATGTAGGCAGTCAATTTGCTGAAGAAGCGCGGCGTATCCATTATGGAGAAGCAGAAGAGCGGTCTATTCGGGGGCAAGCAACACCTGACGAGCGCGACGCGCTGGTCGAAGAGGGTATTTCAGTGTTGCCACTTTTCATACCCGAGGCTTTCAAAAAGCCTTTGCAGTAGCGACCGCCTTCAGGTTCGCGATCAAGGCCACGCGCATTATTTGACTCAAGGGTAAAGGCCGCGCAATTCCCTGGCATGGAGAATGCGTTTGCAGGCTACTATAAAAGTGGCTGTGCGCAGGCTCACCTGGTGTTCCTCCGCAACCTGCCACACCACCGCGAATGCTTCTTTCATGATGCGGACCAGGCGTGCATTGATCTCATCTTCGCTCCAGAAAAAGCTGGAAAAATCCTGCACCCACTCAAAATAACTGACGGTCACGCCCCCAGCGTTGGCAATTACGTCTGGCAAAACGAGAATGTGCCGCTCTTTCAAAATGTCATCTGCCTCAGGAGTTGTGGGGCCGTTCGCTCCTTCAATGACCATGCGTGCTGTGATTCTGTGCGCATTGCGCACGGTGATCTGTTGTTCAAGGGCAGCCGGAATGAGCACATCACACGGCACATCCCAGAACGCATCGTTGTCCAGCACTTCGGCATCGGCATACCCGGCGACGCTGCCAACCAAAGCCACATGCGCAAGCAAGGCCGCCACGTCCAAACCAGCCTCACGGTAAACCGTTCCCCCGTGATCCTGAACAGCAACAATCTTGGCACCTGTTTCGGCAAACAAACGGCCAGCAACGCCCCCTACATTACCAAATCCCTGTACCGCAATTTTTGAACGGCTGATGTCCAGCCCCATACGCAAGGCAGCCTCCATGCCCACGGTAAATACTCCGCGTCCAGTTGCATCGCGGCGACCCAATGAACCGCCCAGATCAATCGGTTTTCCAGTCACCACACCCGTGGCCGTGGCACCTTCGTTCATGGAATAGGTGTCCATCATCCAGGCCATGATTTGCTCATTGGTATTGACGTCCGGTGCCGGGATGTCTTTGGTTGGGCCAATGATGATGCCAATTTCACTGGTGTAGCGCCGGGTCATTCGTTCAAGCTCACCCAGCGACAGTGTTTTTGGGTTGACCCGGATACCCCCTTTGGCGCCACCATAGGGCACATTGACGGCAGCGTTCTTGATGGACATCCAGGCCGACAAGGCCATCACTTCGGAAAGTGTTACGTCTTGGTGAAACCGCACACCGCCCTTGCCTGGGCCCCGCGAGGTATTATGTTGAACGCGATAGCCCTCAAAATGCCGGATCGTCCCGTTGTCCATTTGAATGGGCACATCGACAATTAAAGCCCGCTTGGGTCTGCGCAACGTATCTACCCACCGCGCCAGGTGCCCCAAATAGGGCTCAACCCGATCGACCTGCTGGAGGTAAATGCCCCAGGGCCCCAAATTGTCTGCCTGCAGGTAAGAGGGAAGGGGGCTCAGATTTTCAGAATGCGTCAAGGGCAACTCCAGTCAGTGCGATGTGAAGTCCTGCACTTTAGAAGTTAAACACCGGTACGTCCAAGACTGTTTTTAGGACTCGTTATGCAATTAATGCATAACCTGGCTGGCGCTTGATTCTCGCGTCAGCTATCAGAATCTTTGTTGAATTGCATGGCCGCAAGCTTGGCATACACCCCACCGAGATTCACCAATTCTGCGTGGGTGCCTTCCTCAACCAATCTCCCGTGGTCAATCACGACAATGCGATCTGCTTTTTGAACCGTTGCCAGTCGGTGCGCAATGACCAAGGTGGTTCGGTCTTTCATGGCCGATTCAAGTGCAGCCTGCACCATGCGTTCACTCTCGGCATCCAGGGCACTGGTTGCCTCGTCCAGCAACAAAAGAGGCGGATTCTTCAGTATCGCCCGCGCAATCGCGATGCGCTGGCGTTGCCCGCCTGAAAGGCGCACACCACGCTCGCCCAAAAAGGTCTTGTAACCTTCGGGCAAGGCGCGCAGAAAATCGTCTGCATACGCTGCCTTGGCAGCGGCAAAAACGGCTTCATCACTTGCGTCAGGCTTGCCATACCGAATGTTTTCAAGGGCGCTGGTTGAAAAGATCACTGCATCTTGCGGCACGATGCCGATGCGACCGCGCAAGGCCTCAAGCGTCAAGTCCTGAATCGGCGTGCTATCCAGATGGATGGTGCCTGAGGCCAGGTCTGGATCATAAAAACGCAGCAACAGCTGAAACACCGTGCTTTTGCCTGCGCCGCTTGGGCCGACCAGCGCCACGGTTTCCCCTGGCTTCACGGTAAGTGAAAAATCGGTGAGGGCGGGCTGCGAAGGCCTTGAAGGATAGTGAAAGTTGACTGATTCAAAACCAACAGAACTGCCCGCCTGTACCGCCGGCAAATGTTGCGGCTTGGCTGGCGACTGAATAGGCGACTGGCCGTGCAGAAGCTCCATCAGCCGCTCTGTGGCACCCGCAGCGCGCAGCAAATCGCCGTATACCTCGCCCAACACCGCAAACGCACCGGCCAGAATGATGACGTAAACCACAGTTTGCCCAAGATGCCCCGGTGAAATCCGCCCCGCCATCACAGCCTGGGTTCCCTGATAAAGCCCCCATAAAAGCGCTGCAGAAGTTGCAATGATGATGAAGGCAACGAGAGCAGAGCGGGCTTTGGAGCGGCGCACCGCGGTTCTGAAGGCGTTGTCGGTTGAAGCATTGAACCGTGCTGATTCCCGGGCCTCTGCCGTATAACTTTGAACCACTGGTATCGCATTGAGCACTTCGGCTGCTATGGCACTGGAGTCGGCCACTCGATCCTGGCTGGCGCGTGAAAGTTTACGTACCCGCCGCCCAAACCAAAGGCTGGGCAAAACGATCAACACCAGTACACCCAAGACCTGCGTCATGACGTAAGGGTTTGTCCAGATCAGGATAACCAATGCACCGATACCCATCACCATATTGCGCAAACCCATAGACAATGATGAGCCCACCACCGTTTGCACCAGCGTGGTGTCGGCTGTCAGGCGCGACAGCACTTCACCTGTTTGGGTTGATTCAAAAAACTCGGGGCTTTGGTGCAGCACGTGCCCATAAACAGCATTGCGCAAATCGGCCGTGATGCGTTCACCCAGCCAGCTAACCATGTAAAACCGGGCTGCAGAAAAAAGCCCCAGCGCCACAGCTACCGCAAATAAAGCACCAAAATGATTGCGCAGTGCCATGGTTTGCGCGCCTCGGTCAGCGGTGACCAAGCCGCCGTCAATCAGGCTGCGCAAGGCTACCGGAAAGGCCAGCGTTGCCAAGGCTGCACCCACCAAAAAAACGCCCGCCAAGGCAATTCGGCCCGCATACGGCTTGAGAAATGGAACCAGCCCGGTCAGCGATTGGGGTGATTGGGTTTTGGGGCGTTCAGAGGTCATTCGATATCAGGTGGGTGCCATTGTGTGTTTCGCAAGCATCAGGCTTGCATCAGTCTGGGTCGGTCAAAGTGATTTGGCTTGGGCATATCCGGTCATTTCCAGTAGACCTCGCCCGATGTGATGGCCGTTGCTGTCCAGCAAGTCGCTCAGCCCTTTCCAATATACCCCGTCGGTTGCCGGGCGGCTGTCCAGCTCTTGCTGGTGCAGCACAGCCCGAACCGTGTAGAAATCGGCTGGCGTGCGAACGATCCATTCAACTGGATAGTTGGCCTGGGTCAACAGGCTTTTCCAGCTTTTTTGTCGACGAAATTCCACAGAACCGCGGCGAAACTCAAAACGCTGGCCTTTGCCGGTTCGGAAAATGCCACCGTCCCACAGCCGGTCACCACTCTTGTCGCGCAATTGGTAGGCGTCGACAAAACTGCCGTCAAACAGGTTCATTGTGAATCGATCCCATCCAACAGCCTGAGGGCTCAGTGGGTTCGGGCTCCATTCATGGTTCAGCCAGGCGTCGCCTTGAATCGACAAGCGCCGACCTTGCAGGACGAGGGCCCCCTGAACCGCCGCTTGTGGCATGCTGTATTGGTAGCTAACCTGGTCGTCCGCCAGCCCTTGACGCAGCAGCCCTGCTTCCCCATGCAACAAAACCGGCTGAAGGGGTGTCATGCTCAGAGACAAACTAAACGCATCCGTGTTAACGCTGGCACTTGTTTCACGGCTGCCGATCGTAAGAGACCAATCCCCCACACTCAATTTGGCCGTCATGGGGTTGCCAGTAACAGCGCTACTTTTTGCATCGCCATCATTTGCGCGTTGGCCATGCCAATACCAGGCACCTGACACGTCGGTGATTGACGCGTGGGCCTGCCAACGCCGCCCACCACCGGCCTGAGAGCGGAAAAACGTGACCTGAAATCCAAATTCTTTCTGCCCAGCCTTTGCCATGCCGGCAAGTTGCCAGGTTTCCCACAGAAAAATCGGGTGAACGTTATGGTCGCGCGGGAAAAGTAGCGTTGTTTTGGCTGCGGCGATGCTTCTGCTCTCGGTGCACAGGCCACCCAAGGTACCCAAACCAGCGGTTAAAACAGCACGTCGATTGGCGTTGTATTGCATCAGGCCAACAACTTCGCCAGGCGCTCACCAGCAGCGGCACTATCACCAAAATTTTCTGCAACCCAAGGTGCGTGGTGATAAGTTGGCAGATAACGATCACCGGAATCACACAACAATGACACGATGGAGCCCCGCTGTTGGCTAGCCCGCATTTCCACTGCGAGTGTCAACATCCCGATGAAATTGGTGCCGGTCGATGGCCCTACCTTGCGCCCCAACAGGCCAGACAAGGCCCGCATGGCGGCAATTGAGTCATCGTTGGCAATGGTCATCATGCGATCAACCACGGTACGGATGAAACTCGCCTCGACCCGGGGCCGGCCAATGCCCTCGATCCGTGAGCCCAGCCCAACCGCATCTGTCTGCCCGGTACGGTGAAAGTGTTCAAAAACAGATCCTTCAGGGTCAGGCACGCACAACTGAGTGGCGTGACGCTGATACCGCACAAAACGGCCCATGGTCGCGCTGGTTCCGCCGGTGCCAGCGCCCACTACGATCCATTGCGGAATCGGGTGGCGTTCCCGGCTCATTTGCTGAAAAAGGCTTTGGGCAATATTGTTGTTGCCTCGCCAATCAGTTGCACGTTCAGCGTAGGTGAATTGATCCATGTAATGGCCGCCACTGGCCAGCGCCAGACGTTGTGCCTCGGCGTACACCTCGCCTGCGCTTTCTACAAAACAACACCGCCCGCCATAAAACTCGATCTGTGCAATTTTCTCTTGTGAAGTGGATTTTGGCATCACCGCCACAAATGGCAAACCCAGCAGTTTAGCGAAATAGGCTTCACTCACAGCTGTCGAGCCACTCGAAGCTTCAATCACCGTGGTGCCTTGCGTAACCCACCCGTTGCACAGCGCGTACAAAAACAAAGAGCGCGCCAAGCGGTGCTTGAGGCTGCCGGTCGGGTGGGTTGATTCGTCTTTCAGATACAGATCAATGCCGCAGTCCGCAAAAGCGGGCAAGGGCAAAGTGATCAAATGGGTGTCGGCACTGCGCTGAAAATCCGCATCAATCCGCGCTACCGCGTCGTCCAGCCAAGGCGAGGCAGCAGGGTTAACAGGGCTGGTCAAGGGCATGTGGCAATTGTCGCGTGAAAACACCGGCTCAAATCCCTGAGCCAGGCCCGTTGGCTGGCAAAATGAAAGGGTTCGAAAGTTTCTATTTCTCAACTCAGGCAGCCTGGCTATCCAACCTTGCTTTGCCTGCTCGCGTATTGATTCAAATTTCAAGTGAGCGTTTGCCGAGCCACTCCACTCAACCCATTCAAGCCCAATGTCTCAATTACCTGTTTTTGCCGATGTTGCCGCCGCTGCGCTGCGGATCAAGGGCGTTGCCCATCGCACGCCTGTGTTGCGTTCTGCTACAGCCGATAAACGCCTGGATGCCCAACTTTTTTTCAAATGCGAAAACTTTCAGCGCATGGGTGCCTTCAAGTTTCGGGGCGCCTACAACGCGATGGCCTTGCTCAATGGCACACAACGCCAAGCTGGGGTGGTGTGTTTTTCGTCGGG
>JANOVW010000533.1:0-12004 GCA_031417575.1 Rhodoferax sp.
ACGATCACGTCGCGGCCGGAGTCAATGCGGGCTTGTTTCTCAGCCGCAGCCGCCTCTATCTTCAGCTTGGCCCAGCCGCTGTCAACCGCTTTGACCATGCCGCCCATGGCCTCGACTTCTTCAATGATCTTCCACGCGGCATCGGCCATGTCTTGCGTGAGTTTTTCCATCATGTAGCTGCCGGCCCAGGGGTCAATCACGTTGGTGATGTGCGTTTCTTCCTGAATGATGAGTTGGGTGTTGCGGGCAATGCGCGAGCTGAACTCGGTGGGCAATGCGATTGCCTCGTCAAACGAATTGGTGTGCAGGCTCTGGGTGCCGCCAAACACGGCCGCCATGGCTTCTACCGTGGTGCGCACGATGTTGTTGTAGGGGTCTTGCTCGGTCAAACTCCAGCCACTGGTTTGGCAATGAGTGCGCAGCATGAGCGATTTGGGCGACTTGGCGTTGAAGCCCGTCATGATGCGGTGCCACAACAGGCGTGCCGCGCGCATTTTGGCCACTTCGAGGTAGAAGTTCATGCCAATGGCCCAGAAGAAGCTCAGGCGACCGGCGAATTCATCCACATCCATACCTTTGCCAATGGCCGTCTTCACGTACTCTTTGCCATCGGCCAAGGTGAAGGCCAGTTCCAGCGCCTGGTTGGCACCGGCTTCTTGCATGTGGTAGCCGCTGATGCTGATCGAATTGAACTTCGGCATGTTTTTGGCCGTGTATTCAATGATGTCGCCAATGATGCGCATGGACGGCGCAGGCGGGTAGATGTAGGTGTTGCGCACCATGAACTCTTTCAGAATGTCGTTCTGAATGGTTCCACTCAATTGCGCCTGCGCCACGCCCTGCTCTTCGGCTGCCACGATGTAACCGGCCAGCACCGGCAGCACCGCGCCATTCATCGTCATCGAGACACTCACTTTGTCCAGCGGGATCTGGTCGAAGAGGACCTTCATGTCTTCGACCGAATCAATCGCCACGCCCGCCTTGCCCACGTCTCCCGTTACGCGCGGGTGGTCGGAGTCGTAACCGCGGTGGGTGGCCAGATCGAACGCGACTGAAACGCCCTGCCCGCCCCCCGCCAGCGCCTTGCGGTAAAACGCGTTGGATTCTTCAGCCGTGGAGAAACCCGCGTATTGCCGAATCGTCCAAGGACGCACGGCATACATGGTGGCTTGCGGGCCACGGATGTAGGGCGCGAAGCCGGGCAAGGTGTTGGTGTGGGGCAGGCCCACCAAGTCTTCAGCGGTATACAGGGGTTTGACGGCAATGCCATCCGGCGTGAGCCAATTGAGCGCGTCTACATTGCCGCCGGGGGCCGATTTGGCAGCGGCTTTTTGCCAAGCTGCCAGGGCTACTGCGGATTTTTCAGCGGACGATTTTTCATCGGGGGAAAAGAAGGAGGTCGTGCTCATGATCAGAATTTTACCCCGTTTTGAATTTGTAATTATAAATTTAGAATTCAGTTTCGTGTAAACTTCGTGGCTTAACAACCGCCTATGAACGCCCCCATTTCACCTGACCGCCTCAAGCCCCGCGCCCTGTATGAAGAAGTGGCCGAGCTGCTACGCCAGCGCATTTTTAGCCGCGAACTGGCTGCGGGCAGCTGGATCGACGAACTCAAAATAGCCAAAGATTACGGCATCAGCCGCACCCCGCTGCGCGAAGCCCTCAAGGTGCTGGCCACCGAAGGCCTGATCACCATGAAGGTGCGCCGCGGCGCTTACGTGACCGAAGTCTCAGAGCAAGACCTGACCGAGGTTTACCACCTGTTGAGCCTGCTCGAATCCGATGCTGCCGGGGTTGTCGCCGCCAAAGCCACCGAAGCGCAACTCGGCGAACTCAAGGCACTGCACCAGCAGCTTGAGGCATCCGCCCGCCCCGGCAAAACGGATCGCGAAAAGTTTTTTGAGATCAATGAGCGTTTTCACATGACGCTGCTGCAAGTCGCCAACAACCGCTGGCGTGACCAAATGGTGGCCGATTTGCGCAAAGTAATGAAGCTCAACCGCCACCACTCACTGTTTAAAACCGGCCGTTTGGAAGATTCGCTGGCCGAGCACCGCGCCATCATGGCAGCGCTTACCGTCCGTGATGCTGCCGCTGCTACTCAATCCATGAAGGCCCATTTTTTGAATGGGCTGGAGGCGGCTTTTTGACGTTTGATGGGGTGTAACCGACTCGAAACGCCAAAGCTTGCATTCCGTGTTCAGCGCGTATTGTGCGTAAAGTGTCTCGCGCAGGATCAATCCAATTACAAGCGGACTTGAACTCTAAAAGCGCGCCAATTCGCAGTCAACCTCAATGGGGGCTTGACCGCTGTGTGAATTCAAGTCAAATCCCAAGGCCCGCATCGTTTTGCTCGGGACCGGTTTCACTTTCACAAGGAACAGGCCACCGGTTCCACCACCGCAGATAGCTGGATACATCAATCCGGTGTTGCCGCAGGTGGCCGATACAACCTCGATACCATTTGACTGCAACTGCGCCACAAGCGCCTTTAATCGCTCTTTGGCGGGCACTGTGCTTCTGGGCTCACACTGCATCTGCCCTGCGCGCGCTTGAAAATCGGTGTAGGCACGCTCTGGCACCACTGCAGCGGGCACTGCGACAACGGGTTGGTTTGATTCCGGTGAAACAGGGTCCACTTGCACAGTATCCCCGCCACCACAACCGAACAGCAACCCAGCCATTGCGGAATCCAAAATTACCCGAATTAGCCGGGCAGCATTTCCAGAACGCATGCCCCACGCTAGCAGTTCCACGGCATAAGGCAAATATTGCGTACTCTGAAGGGAGGATGTTGCCGTCAATACAAGCGTAGGCCATAGTGCTTATCGTTATGTCAGCGATTGGACAAAGGAATCTATTTCTCTGAAACCGCCTTCAAATCCGCCAGCCCTGACTCAAAGTCTTTTCCGACCAATTTGTCCATGCTGAAGAACACATGGATCAGTTTGGTCATGTAATTCGAGGGGCCGTACATGGCCCAGGTGACTTGCGTCATGCCCTGAGCCGCGTCGCCTTGCGGCTTGAGGGTGAAATCAACCCGATTGTGGGCCTCAAACGGCTTGGTGAAATCGAGCTTGATGTGCACTTTAGAGGCCGGCGTGGCTTCGAGCACTTCCATGCTGCCAGCGCCTGCTTTGTCACCCGACCAGGCGTAATGCGCGCCCTTGCCTGAAGGCTCGCCACTGTGGGTGCGCTTCATGGCCGGGTCCAGCTTCTCCCATGGCGACCAGGCCGCCCACAGTTTGAAATCGACCAAGTGGGTGAAGATTTTTTCAGGTGGCGCTTTGATGCTGATGCTGCGCTCGAGCCGGAAGCTATCGGGCTGCGTTGCGGCGTAGGCCAGCACGGCAAGGATGACAACGACGACGACGGTGAGCAGGGTTTTGATCATGGGAGCGGCCTTTCAAAAACCGTAAAAATAGGTCTATCTTTTAAATTTTATTAAATTTATAACTTTAAATTGATCAATATTACTATTAATAATATATCTTATAGTGCAATTTATAATTCAATAAATATCCATTTTTATAAACATAAAAAAAATTTATAAATATATTACTCTTTTTGAGCCTCTCGTCCCGTATTGTCTTAACGCGCCAGCTAGCCGTGCGGGGCTTGCTCACGCTTCATTGTGCCCAAAAAGGCATCCAGCCGATCCAGCCGCGCCTCCCATAGGTGGCGGTACTGGGCCATCCAGTCGGTAGCCTCGCGCAGCGGCTTGGGCTCCATGTGGCAGGGCCGTGCCTGCGCCTGGCGCGAGCGGCTGATCAGGCCGGCTTTTTCCAGCACTTTAAGGTGTTTGGTTACCGCCGGTAGTGTCATTTGGAATGGCTCGGCCAATTCGGTCACGGTGGTTTCGCCACGGGCCAGGCGCGACAAAATGGCGCGGCGCGTGGGGTCGGCCAGCGCTGCGAAAATAGCGCTGAGCGCATCCTGAGCCGCTGCCTCATCACCTGGGGTGGCCAACACAACACCCGGTGCCAGGGCCGTATCGGGCTTGGCGGGCTTGGCGGGCTTGGCGGGTGTGGCTGGCGTGGCGGTGATCAAGTGGTGCGGCTTTTCATCAGGGCCACCAGCTGATTGAGTGCGGTGCCCCAGCCTTCCTGAAACCCCATTTTGGCGTGCGCCTGGGCGCCCTCGGGGTTTCGGTGCATGGCATGTGCGGTGTAGCGGGTGCTGCGGCCTTCGGTACCGGCTGGCTCAAAGGTGAGCACACAGGTGAAGTCTGGCCCGCCCGAAGGATCGGTCGACGGGCGAAACCCGCCTTTGAGCACCGATGTCCAGGTGAGCCGCCGATTGGGCACCACCTCCAGGTAACAGCCTTCACCCGGAAACCGCTGCCCTTCGGGCGATTGCATCACCGTGCGAAACGCGCCGCCGGGACGCAGGTCGATGTCGCATTCGACGGTTTTCCAGGGCAAGGGGCAAAACCACTGCATGAGCAAGTCGGGCGTTGTCCAGGCGGCCCAAACCTGGTCGCATGGGACATCAACAGTACGCTGCAGCACCAAATCGAGCAGCGGGTCATTTTGAGGCAAGGTATCAGCGGTCACAGCATTTCCTTTGGTTGATTGAAGTGGGGCCTGGCGGCCGGTTGAAAAAGACTAGGCGGTCACAGGAACGGAAAGAGAGTTCGCTGGGTTACCCATTAGTTAATTTACCATTTGGTTAAATAATTATCGCTAAAGATTGCGTTGTGTCAAGTTACCGCGAACAAGAGGCGAACAGGGCCCGTGTTGGGGCTTAAACGGGCAGCCGAATCGGCGCACAATGGGGCATGCTTTACAAATTCAAATCCAAAACCACGGGCGACCTGATCATGCTGGAGCCCAATGGGCGGCGCGTGCTGGAAATAATCGGCAAACCGGTTGAACCGCAGGGCATTGTGCTGCCAGAGCAAATGGATGATGCCTTGGCGGCACTCCAGGCAGCTGTCGATACCACTGAGGCCGAGCGCCAGGCAGCCGTGAAAGAAGCGCGCCTGCGCGGTGAAGACCCGCCCGCACAGGAACCGGTCAGTTTGCGCACCCGCATCCACCCGTTCATGGAGATGCTGCGCGCTTGCAAAGCCTCAAATAACAATATAACTTGGGGTACTTGAGGAAAAAGCTTATTTTATTCAGTAAAATATAGCACTAATAGCTATTAAATTAAAAGTAAATATGATTGTATTTAATCTATTTTTGCGCCAGAATTTTTAACAACGACTGCCCATTTTTTGATTTCAGCGTCAATAAAGGTGGCAAACTCTTGTGGGTTGGCACCGCTGGGGATGGCACCTTGTGCTACCAGACGGTCTTTTACAGCCTGCGATGCCAGTGCTTTGGCCGACTCTTCATGAATACGCTTCACGATGTCGGGCGGCGTGCCAGCAGGCGCCAAAATGCCGAACCAACTACTGGCGTTGAAGCTCTTTAATTCCGCCACCCCCACCTCTTGCAAAGTTGGCACGTCGGGCAACACGGTTGAGCGTTTGTCGCTGGTTACTGCAAAAGCCTTGAGTTTGCCCGCCTTGATCTGCGGCATGCTGGAGGGCAAGTTGTCAAACATGACTTCCACGTTGCCAGCGAGCAGGCCCAGAATGGCAGGTCCGGAACCGGCGTAAGGGATGTGCGTCATGAAGGTGCCGGTGAGCGATTTGAAGAGCTCGGCCGACAGGTGAATCGAGGTGCCATTGCCGCTCGAAGCCACATTCAATTTGCCTGGGTTGGATTTTGCGTATTTGATGAAACTGGGCACGTCGGTAATGCCCAAACGGGCTGCGTTTTCAGTGTTCATCACCATCACGTTGGGAACGCCCGCGACCAGCACCACAGGGGCAAAATCTTTTTGTGGGTCAAACGGCATTTTTGAGCCGTACAAGGATTTATTGATGGCATGGGTGCTGACGGTACCCATCAACAGCGAATATCCATCAGGCGCAGACTTGGCGATGATGTCCGAACCGTTGTTGCCACCGGCCCCAGCGCGGTTTTCCACCACAAACGGCTGCGGAAACGCCTTGGAAAGTTCTGTCGCCATGGCCCGCGCCAGAATATCAGTCGTGCCTCCGGGTACAAAAGGCACCAAAATACGCACCGGCTTGGCGGGCCAAGCTGCTTGCGCAAACGCTGCCGGTACGACGGCACTGGCAGTGATGGCTGCGCCGGCGATAAGGGCTTGGCGGCGCTGGATTCCTGGGGTCGTTTTCATGTTTGTCTCCGTCTTGTGTTTAAGGGTTCGATTACTCGCGGTTCACCGACAACTTTTGCTGCACCGACAAAACCGTCTGGCCTGTTTGGAGGCCCATGTGCGCTGCAAGTTCATTCAGGTAGCTGATGATGCCATCGTTCAGGGTACTGTGGGCCTCTCCAATACGCGCACTTGTATGGGCCACACAACAGGCGGCCAAGCCGTTTTGTTGCAGCAGCGCCAACCCGGCCAGGCCTGCGCCATCTTTGCCCACACCCGCATCGTTGAAAACACTGAGTGCGGGCCGCACCGCCAAGGCAAATCGCCCCGCGCTCAACCCACCATGGGAGCCGCTGATCGCCAGGCAGCCCACGTCTTCAATGCCCAACTCGGAGATTGAATCGACGAGCTTCAAGCGTAAAGTGCGCATCAAATCAAATGACGATGCCGCCGTCTATGACCAAGTTGGACCCGTGGGTAAAACTGGCTTGCGGCGACAACAAATACACCACGCCTGAAGCGATTTCGGTGGCCTCACCTATGCGCTTCAGGGCCGCCAATTGCTCGATGCGTTGGCGGTGCACCGGGTGAGAAAGCGGCTCGGCAATCATGGGCGTGTCTGTGGCACCGGGCGACAGGGTGTTGACGCGAATGCCCTTCTCAGCCAACACGCGGGCGGCGTTTTTGGCCAGGGCAATCACACCACCCTTGCTCGATGCATAAGCCGCCGTACCTGACAGCCCGCCGCCGCGCAGACCCGCAATACTGGCAATGGCGCAGATGCGCGCGCCGGGCTGCATCACCCGCGCAGCCTCACGCATGCACAACCAGGTGCCTATCACGTTCACATCGTGGATGCGGCGAAACTGTGCCACGCTAATGTCCATGAAGGCGGTGGTGTCCACCACGCCGGCACTGGTGACCAAGGCATTCAAATGCCCCAAATGCAACAGCGCCGCTTCAAAGGCACTTTTCACTTGCGCTTCATCGGCAACATCAGCGCACATTGCTGAATGGCGGGTGGCGGGAAATTCCAACTCCGCCTGCAAGGCCACGTTTTGAGCCCCATCGTCATCGGTGTCAATGCCGAAGGTGTGGTACCCCTGCGCCGCCAACGCCAAAACCGTCGCCGCACCAATGCCGCTGGCACTGCCGGTGACGATGGCGGTTGACGGGGTCATTTAGGCAAAAAAGTTTCGCCGCCGGGCCGCCCCAAGGCGAAATGCGACCCCCTTGGGGGGCAGCGACCCGCGAAGCGGCGGAGCGTGGGGGCAATATCAGTCTGCAAATTTGCCGGCAGCGTCGATCAGCGGTTTCAGCTTTGCGATTTCAGCCTGAACGAAGGCCTTGTGCATGGCGGGTTCAACGCGGCGATCATTCACCACGATGGCACCCAGGGCTTCTTGCCGCTTGATGAACTCGGGGTCTTTCAGGGCCACTTTGAGCGCGTCATTGAGCTGCTTGAGAATGGCCGGTGACGTGCCTTTGGGTGCATACATGCCGTGCCAAATGGTCAAATCAAAACCCTTGAGGCCCATCTCATTCAGCGTGGGGTAGTCTTTCAGCAACTTGTGCGTAGTCAGTGGCTTGGCGGTGGTAACGGCAAACGCCTTGACCCGGCCGCCTTCAATTTGCTGGGTGGTATTGGTGGTTTGGTCGCACATCAGGTCGACCTGGCCACCCACCAGCGCATTCATGGCCGGTGCCGTGCCGCTGAACGGGATGGTGGTCATCGCTTCTTTGGCGTTCACTGCTGCTTGCCACATCAGGCCACACAGGTGCGAGGCTGAACCCAAACCGGCATGGGCTATGTTCAATTTGCCGCTGTTGGCACGAATGTAGTTTTCAAAATCACGGTAGGTGTTGGCAGGCAATTGCGGCTTGCCGATCAAGGTCATGGGTACATCGTTGATCATGCCCAGGTATTCAAAATCTTCCAGCGGCTTGTAAGCCAACTTGCGATACAGGCCAGCAGTAGCCGCCATACCGATGTGCCACACCAGCAAGGTATGGCCGTCATTGGGTGCGCGGGCTACTTTGGTGGCGCCAATGGTGCCACCCGCGCCATTGACGTTTTCCACCACAAAATTGCTGCCTGGCAGGGCTTTGCGCATGGCTTCTGCCAAATCGCGTGCCACTTTGTCGGTAGGGCCGCCTGCGGCGAATGGCACGACAAAGGTGATGGGTTTGCTGCCAGGGTAGGTTTGAGCCACCGCCTGAGAGCTCAAAAGTACAGGGGCTGACAAGGCCAATGACAAAACAGCAATTTTGCCAAGGCTAAACAAGGATTTATTCATTCATTCACTCCAGAGGAATTTGGTACAAAAACGCCTGAAAGCTTAACGGCTGACTGGGCTGAACCGCCTACGTAGAAACCCAAGTTCGCACTGACAAGGGGCTAATGGTAGGGAATTGCGGGCATTTCAGGAAATTCAATTCTGGGGATGCAGTGCGAGGCCAAAACGGCACCTTTTGCCGCAGACATACTTCAGTATGGCGAGGATTTGCAACGACGCAATGCGCCCCAAAATTGGATTGATGGAAATGGCCTATTTGTAGCTGCGTGCGTCTTCAATGACCTTGCCATCATTGGGCAAGCTGCCAACCGCCACCAGTTCGACATCACCGCGCAGCTTGGTCACGTCGCGAATGGCCTCGCTGATTTTCTGGGCCAATGCGTCGGGGCCACTGCAGGCAGTTTCAACCCTGAGGGTCATCAAGTCGTTGGCCATTTCGCCACTGACCACCAGCCGCGCTTTGGCTACTTCAGGGAATCGTTTGACGATATCGTCAACTTGCTTGGGGTGAACAAACATGCCCCTTATTTTGGTGGTTTGATCGGCCCGCCCCATCCAGCCCTTGATGCGGGTATTGGTACGGCCAGTGGGGCAATCGCCCGCCAACACGGCTGATAAATCGCCCGTGGCAAAACGGATCAACGGGTACGCCGGGTTCAATGTCGTGACCACCATTTCACCCACTTCGCCGGTTGCCACCGGGTCGCCGGTACCCGGGCGAACTATTTCCACGATCACGCCTTCGTCCAGCACAAGGCCTTGACGGGCGGACGTCTCATAGGCAATCAAGCCCAAATCTGCCGTAGCATAACTTTGGTAAACGTTCAAGCCGCGCTCGGTGAACCAGTCGCGCAAAGAAGGCACAAAGGCTTCACCGCCAACCAAACCCTTTTTGAGGCTGCTGATATCGGCGCCGGATTCGAGGGCCTTTTCAACCAAAATACGCAGAAAGCTGGGCGTACCCAAATAGGCGTCTGGTCGCAATTGGGCAATCGCTTCGAGTTGCTGTTCTGTTTGCCCAACGCCTGCCGGAAACACCGTACAGCCCAAGGCGTGCGCGCCAGATTCCATCATGAACGCCCCGGGCGTCATGTGATAGCTGAAAGCGTTGTGCACCAATTCGTCACCACGAAAACCCGCGGCAAACAAGGCACGCGCCACCCGCCAATAGTCTTGCGATGCACCGTCAGGCTCGTAAATGGGGCCTGGCGATGAAAAAATGCGGGGCATTGCCGGGCCACGAACCAGCGTTGAAAAGCCGCCAAATGACTCCCGGCCATTGGACGCTTCACGTGCAGCTTTTTGGCGCTCGTGCAGTTCGCTCTTTCGCGTGACCGGCAATTTGGACAAAGCCGCAAGGCTGTTGACCTTCGATGCATCAATGCCTTTGAGGATATCTGTATAGGCCGGACTGTTTTTCTGGGCGTGGGCGACCTGAATTGGCAAAGCAGCCAGATGCGCGGCCTCACGCAGCGCCGGACTGCGGATCTCCAGTGCGTCAAAGTATGGGGTCACGCGAGCCACCTCTTGCGTCGCTTGTAGCTCTTGACATCCTTGAAGGATTTGCGCTCACCACCGCCCATGCCCAAATAGAACTCTTTGACATCTTCGTTGTTGGCGAGGTCTTTTGCAAGGCCATCCATCACAATACGGCCCGATTCCATGATGTAACCGTAATCGGCGTAACGCAGCGCCATGTTGGTGTTTTGCTCGGCCAGCAAAAACGTGACCTTTTCCTTTTGGTTCAGGTCTTTGACAATTTCGAACACTTCTTCCACGATTTGGGGTGCCAAGCCCATCGAAGGCTCATCCAGCAACATCACGCTGGGATTGGTCATCAAGGCGCGGCCAATGGCACACATTTGCTGTTCGCCACCGGAGGTGTAAGCAGCCTGTGACGTACGGCGGGTCTTGAGGCGTGGAAAATAGGTGTAGACCTTCTCCAGGTTACGGGCAATTTCAGCCTTGTCTTTACGGGTATATCCACCGGTCAGCAGGTTTTCTTCAATGGTGAGGTGCGCGAAACAGTGACGCCCCTCCATCACCTGCACCACACCACGATTGACCAGATCTGCCGGGCTGAGGTTTTCAATGCGTTCCCCGCGTAGTTCAATACTGCCTTTGGTAACCTCGCCCCGCTCGCCCTTCAGAAGGTTTGAAACCGCCCGCAGGGTGGTGGTTTTGCCGGCACCGTTGCCGCCCAACAGGGCCGCAATTTTCCCGTCCGGTACATTCAGGGACACACCCTTGAGGACCAGAATCACATGGTTGTAAATCACTTCAATGCCGTTGACATTGAGGACAGAGGTAGGTGCAGTTTCAGTCATAGCTTGCAGGTGTTAACCAAATGAAAGATTCCGTCGGGAATCTTTCATTTGGCGGCTCGCAAGAGCCGCCGCTTCCCTGCAGGGCAGGGAAAAACCAGCAGCCCGACATCGCTATCGGGCTGCATCTGGCTTAGGACTGGCAGTCGGCGCCGCTGCGGCGAACCAGTTTTTTCTCGGCTGCGTACTTGTCAGCAGCAGCTTTCACCATCGGGCGAATGATCTGATCGTCGGCCTGCAACCAGTCGGAAGTCCAATTGAACTTGGAGCCGTCCCAGGTGTGCACACGGGCCCAGGACGCACCCATGTGGTCAGCGCAACTGGTCGACAGGGGACGCATCACGCCCTTGAAGCCCAGTGCATCCAGTTTGGCCTGCGTGAGATTCAAGTTCTCATAACCCCAACGAGCTTGTTCACCCGTCATGACCTTGCCTTTGCCAAAACGCTCTTGAGCGGCACGTACGCCTTCCGTGGCAAACATGGCTGCCTGTAGACCGCGCATGTAAAGCACTTGGCCAACTTCATCCTTGGGTCCGGTACCTTGGCCTTTACCATGCACTTTTTCCAGGATCTCCTTGACGACAACTGCCTGGGGCTCTGCCCCGTGTTGCATCATGATGGCGTTGTAGCCTTTGGCGCCTTCACCCACGTCTTTCACATCAGGCTCGGCACCTGCCCACCATACACCGTACATCTTGTCGCGAGGGTAACCCGTGGCTTGAGCCTCTTTCAAGGCTGTGGAGTTCATGACGCCCCAGCCCCAGTTGAGCACGTAGTCCGGGCGATTTTGGCGAATTTGCAACCAGGTCGCTTTTTGCTCAACGCCAGGATGGGTAACAGGCAGCAGCGACAAAATAAACCCGTGGGTCCTGGCACGCTCCTCCAGCAATGGAATCGGCTCTTTTCCAAACGGGCTATCGTGGTAAATCAGGGTAATTTTTTTGCCCTTGAGCTTGTCCAGCCCGCCCTCTTTTTTGGCAATATGCTGAATCAGCGTATCTGCTGCAACCCAATAGGTACCTGACAGAGGGAAATTCCACTTGAACACGCCGCCGTCAGCCGATTCGCTGCGGCCATAACCAGCGGTGATCAAGGGGATCTTGTCGCCCGGGGCTTTCTCAGTCAACGCAAAGGTAATGCCCGTGGAAAGCGGCTGGAACACCGTGGCTCCGCCGTTTTTGCCTTTCAGGCGTTCATAACATTCAA
>JANOVW010000534.1:0-7564 GCA_031417575.1 Rhodoferax sp.
CCGCCGTGATGGGCGGGTTGCTGGCCACAATTTGTGTGGACGTAAAAGCACTGCCTACCGTGCCCGCCACAGCAGGTGATACCGGCAGAACCGGGTTGCTGCTGATGATTGGCACGCCCGCCGAGGCCACCACGAAGCTCACCGCCTGGGGGGAGGTGCCGCTGGGCGTCACGGCCTGCACTGTGATGGGGAAACTGCCACTGACCGTTGGTGTGCCCGCGATCAGCCCGCCTGCGCTCAACGTCACGCCCGCTGGCAAGCTGCCGCTGGCCAACGCATAACTGCTGGCGTTGTTCAACGGAGTGGTGATCTGGTAGCTGCTCATCGCAACGCCTTGCGTGGCCGTGATGCTGCCGCCACTGGTGATGCCGTCGATGGTGAACGGAACCTGCAAAGTTGGCCCCAAACCAGCTGCATTGTTGGCGACAAATACTGTGTTGACGATACCCGGTGTGGTCGGCGTTCCGGTAATCAAACCACTGGGGCTCAGCAACAGTCCGGCTGGCAGGCTACTACCTCCATTCACAGCAAAGCCCAAAATCGGCGGGTTGGTCGCGACCATCTGCAGGCTGGACATTGCCTGGCCCGATGCCAACGTAACCCCCGCCACGGTAGGCGTTGTAATGACTGGAACCACCACCGGGTTTATATTGAACGTGACATCTTGCTCCGAAAAGCTGAAGGCGTTGGTTGCACGGAACCGCAACAGATAAACACCACTGGCCAACGAGTTGGCCGCCGCCGAAACCACGCCCGTTGTTGGATTGATGCTCATGCCTGACGGCAAAGCAGCGCTACTGGGTGCCAAGGTGAAGGTATTCACCGGGTTGGTGGCCGTCAACGGATGGCTGAGCGTTTGAGCGACTGTCTGGGTAACACTTGCGGCGCTGGTGAACAACGGCGGTGCATTGGGGTTGATCCGAACTGTCCGCAGCAAACTGCCTTGGCCTCCTAAATCATTCCAATTGCCTGTCAAGGTTATTGGAAAATCTCCGCTTTGTTGCGGGGTACCGGATATCAGGCCCGAAGTGGCGTTGACGGTAATGCCAGTGGACAGGGGATTTGGCGTCAGCGTGTAGGTGGGCGTGACGTTCGATGGCCGCGAGGCATTGATCTGGATATTGGAAACAGATGAAATAGGCGACCCAACGGTACCAATCACCGTGGGCGAACCCACAACTGCGGACAAAACAGGCGAAGTAGTAATCGCAGGCGCCCCTGCAGACGCAACGTCAATGGTCATGTTTTGCACCACCGTGCCGATTGTGGTGGGCACGGTCAGTTGCGAAATAAACGTGCCACTGGTCGTTGGCGTACCGATGATTTTGCCCACATTGGGGAAGACCGCGCCAATGGTCAAACCGGGCGGCAAACCCGTCGCGATATTGGTACCGTTGGGCGTCAAATAAGCAGAAATGGTGAACGGGGTCATCGCCTGATCCTGGGTCAGGTTCAGGGTGTTGAGGCTGGTGCCAGTGAGGCCCTTGACATCCAAGGTGAACTGCCGAGTCGCCGTGAACCCTGAGCCGTTGGCCGTCATTGCCCGGCTCACGGTAAAGGTGTAACTCCCCGCAGCACCGATGGCCGGGGTTCCCGAAATCAGGCCGCCCGGGCTCATGGTGACATTGGTAGGCAGCGCACCCGCGGTGATCGAGTAATTTCCGCTGGCGGTGCCATTGACCGACAACTGTACGGAACTCATGGCCACACCAGCGCTGAGCACCGGGAAAGCCGCACTGTTGATACCGATCACGTTTAGGTTGATGGTGCCATTGCCGGTGCCGGCGGGGTTGGTAATTGCAAAATCGAACCTGGCAGCACCGGCACTATTGGCATTGGCAGTGAAGGTCACGTTGTAGGCCGGTGACGTAGTAGTCACCCTGGTAATGGCACCGGTGGTGCCGCCCACCGATCCAGACGTCGTGACACCTGAAACAGCATCTTGGGCCACGCCGCTACTGCCGTTCGTGGGAAGCTGACTGTAAAGATTGACGGTACGGGTGCCGCCCGAGGCGACTTCCAAGGCACTGCCTACCGCGATAGAAGTTGGGGTCGGTACCTTGTACTGCCCGATATAAAGAGCCAAACGAAGGGCCTCTGTGGCGGTGAGGGTCGCGCCGCCTGCCGGAACTCCGGCATTACCTCTCATTCCGCCCGTTGAAAACGCAGCGATCAACCCCGCCGTATTATTAGAGCCAGCCCGATGAGCAGTCGAAGCGGTGCCAACTGTTGGCGGCGCACTTGTGAAATGACATACGCTACAAACCGACGTCGTGGTGACATTGGTAAATGCTTTGGTCACAGTGTATGCAGTAGTCCCAGTAGCAACAGTGTTTTGAGCAAATGCACCCCCACCTGCCATTGCCAGCAAAACAAAAACGAGTCTGCAAACCCGTGAATAAAAGTGCAAAGTCACTCGACAAGTGTATCTATTTGTCGCATTTCGTCTATTTTTTTCAAAATCGATATTGAATTTATCGAAAAACGCGACATGGTTCACGTTTATTTGGCCCGGGCGTAGGCTAAGGGACGCAGGCTGGCCTGAATTCGCCTAAATCTTGGAGGCGTTAAATTTCACGTCAATTCACCTCCGGCGCAGGCGAGAGGACGCAGGCTGGCAATTGGCGCGCCAAGGACGAACAACGCCCGCCATAGGTGATTTGAAGTGAAATTTGGCCTGTCCGGAGGGGATCGAACCCCCGACCCTCAGCTTAGAAGGCTGATGCTCTATCCAACTGAGCTACGGACAGAAACCTGGGTGAAGGCGAATTGAAGGCAAAAAGATGATGGTCGGGGCGAAAGGATTCGAACCTTCGACCCTCTGGTCCCAAACCAGATGCGCTACCAGGCTGCGCTACGCCCCGACTGGGGTGTATTCTACCTTCAACGGCTGGCCGATTTGAATGCACCCAATCAAATTCGACTAATTTAATTACTATTGAATATTTACTTTAGAAATTAATGAGCAATTGTTCATTAATATGAAGCACTTAAAGCTATCAAAAATATCCTAAATATATTCATATTTTAGTAATAAATTGAATAAATTACACAAAATAGAACCTTTTGGCAACTTCCCCTCAGCGGCGCTGGCGTGGGATGCCTCGTCGCCAGCGCCCGGCTTGCTCGCCGCGGGTGGATCGTTAGACGTTGGTAGCCTATGCATAGCCTATCGCCAAGGCATTTTCCCCTGGTTCAGCCAGGGGCAACCCATCTTGTGGTGGAGCCCTGACCCACGCATGGTGCTGCAAACCAGCCAATTCCGGCTGCACCCGTCCTTGCGTAAAACGCTCCAGAAAATCAGCCGCTTGCCAGGCATAGAAATCCGCATCGATACGGCTTTTGAGCAGGTCATCCAGGCCTGCGCCCGGCGAGAGCAGGTTGCACAACACCCAAACGACACTGCGCGTGAGCCCGCCACCCAAGAAAGCCCGGGCACCTGGATATTGCCATCGATGGTGCAGGCCTACACCGCCTTGCATCGCGCCGGGTTCGCCCACAGTGTCGAGACCTGGGTTAACGGCCAACTGGTAGGTGGCTTGTACTGTGTGGCAATCGGCCAAGCGGTGTTTGGCGAATCCATGTTTTCACGCCAAACCGACGCCTCCAAAATCGCCCTGTCCGCCCTGGTTGCTTTTTGCCGGGCCCAGGGCATTACCCATATCGATTGCCAGCAAAATACGCGGCATTTGGCTTCGCTGGGCGCGCAAGAAATGCCGCGAACCACATTTCTGGCCGCCATTAAGCGGGCTCAAGAGCAGCCCGCGCCGCTCTGGAAATTCGACCCCTTATACTGGCAAAACCTGCTGCAAAAACCCGCTTCTACCACCCCAACCCCGACTCAATCCGCCCCGTGACAGACCTCAAAGACCTGCCGCTACAAGCCCTGCAGTATTACGCCACTGCCGCCTACCCGTGTAGCTACCTGCCCAACCGGCAGGCGCGCTCCCAGGTTGCCAGCCCCAGCCATCTGATCAACAACGCGGTTTATTCCGATTTGGTCGCCCAAGGGTTTCGACGCAGTGGCCTGTTCACCTACCGGCCTTGGTGTGAGGGTTGCCAGGCCTGCACACCGCTGCGGGTTCAAACCCATGCGTTCAAGGCCGATCGCAGTCAGCGCCGGGCACAGCAACAGCATGCGGCGTTGGTGGTGCGGGTATTGCAATTGGGCTTCGTTCAAGAACATTACGCGCTTTATTTGCAATACCAAAGTTCCCGGCATTCGGGCGGCGGCATGGACGAAGACAGCGTTGACCAGTACGCACAGTTTTTATTGCAAAGCCGCGTCAACTCACGCATGGTGGAGTTCAGGGAGCCGCTGTCGGATGGTCAACCCGGCGCTCTCAAGATGGTGTCAATTTTGGACGTTCTGGAAGACGGGCTTTCGGCGGTGTATACCTTTTTTGCACCCGACCTTGGTGCCAGTTATGGCACCTACGGCGTTTTGTGGCAAATTACCCAGGCGAAACAATTGAAGTTGCCGTATGTTTACTTGGGGTATTGGATCGGTGCCAGCCCCAAGATGCATTACAAAGCCAAGTTTCAGCCCTGCGAATTGTTGCTTGATGGCGTTTGGCGAAATTTCACAAAGTAAAATCTCCATCCATGAAACCCCCTTCCAGCCGCGTTGATTCCGCCACCACCATCCAGGTTATCGAACGCATGTTCACCTTGATCGACGTGTTGGCGTCAAAGGAAGAGGCTATTTCACTGAAGGAAATCAGCGAAAAATCGGGATTGCATCCTTCGACCGCCCACCGCATCCTGAACGACCTGGCCGTGGGCCGGTTTGTTGACCGTCCGCAAGCCGGCAGTTACCGGTTGGGCATGCGCCTGCTGGAACTGGGCAACCTGGTCAAATCCCGCCTCAATGTTCGCGATGCAGCCTTAGTGCCCATGCGCGAGCTGCACCGGTTGATCCAGCAACCGGTCAATTTGTCGATGCGCCAAGGTGACGAAATTGTCTATATCGAACGTGCGTTTAGCGAACGTTCAGGCATGCAGGTTGTGCGCGCCATCGGGGGCCGGGCGCCGTTACATCTCACATCGGTCGGCAAGCTGTTTTTGGCCGCTGACGATGCACCTCGGTTGCGTGCCTACGCCACCCGAACCGGGCTGGCTGGGCAAACCAAAAACAGCATCACCCAACTGCCGGTGCTGGAGCGGGAACTGAGTCGCGTGCGCCAGCAAGGCACGGCTTATGACAATGAAGAGTTGGAATTGGGCGTGCGCTGCATGGGTGCTGGCATTTATGACGACCAGGGAAAACTGGTGGCCGGTATTTCCATCTCGGCCCCGGCAGGACGGCTGGACGACGAATGGCTGCCCAAATTGTTGGGTACCGTCAATGAAGTGTCAGCCACCCTGGGTTTTAGGCAAACCTAGGTTTTCGGCAGACCGCCAGCCGCTGAAATACTGGCTGCGGCAGGTGCAGATTCGACCCAGCGGCGAACCCGCTCGGCATCGCCCAAACGGCTAAGCTTGCCGGCTGAATCAAGGAACACCATGATCAATTTACGGCCGGCAATTTTGGTTTGCATCACCAGGCAACGCCCTGCCTCAGAGATGTAGCCTGTTTTCTGCAGCCCAATGTCCCAATCTCGGTTGTGAACCAGTCGGTTGGTGTTGTTGTACTGCACCAAACGGTTGCCCACCGCCACCTGATAACCCGGCGATGTTGAGTATTCACGCAGCAAGGCGTCACCATGGGCTACGCCAACCAAAGTAGCCAGATCACGTGCGCTGGATTGGTTTTTGCTGGACAAGCCCGTGGGCTCGACGTAGCGCGTATCTGCCATGCCCAAGAGCCGCGCCTTGACGTTCATTTGCGCGACAAAAGCACCCAAGCCGCCCGGGAAACTGCGCCCCAACGCATGGGCAGCGCGGTTTTCACTGGACATCAGAGCCAGGTGCAGCAACTCAGAACGCGTGAGCTCGGTACCCACCTTCAGACGCGAGCGGCTGCCTTTTTCGGTATCGACGTCTTCCTGGGTAATGGTAATGAGCTGATCGCCTGGCAATTTGGCTTCTGACACCACCAAGCCCGTCATGAGTTTGGTGAGTGACGCAATCGGTAACACCGCACTGTCGTTTTTGCTGAACAAGACTTCGCGCGTGTCCTGATCCATAACAAAAGCAACGCTGGATTTGAGATCAAGCGCATCCGTACCTGCGTGAAGGCCTGCCAACTGACCAAAAGATGGACGGGCTGGCACAGCCGCCATGCGCGGACTGCTTTTTACCTTTGATTTGGCCACAACCGCTTGGCCAGATTTACCCGCCACCTTGCGATTCGCTTTGGAAGCCATTGCCAATTGGCTGTTTTTGGCTGATTTGGCCGACTGCCGTTTTGACTGTGCAGCATCTGCCGAGAACGGCCCAGCCAGTACGCCAAGCGCTGCTATTAAAGTGATGACAAAGCCTGAGCGGAAATTAATCAAGGTGTTTCCCAACGCAACTTTGGTGTAAGAAATAAGTCATTGCCAAGGGTCAAGTGGCAACGCCCTAAGTGTACCGAACAAAATCGCGTGGAATCAAGCACTTGCAACGACTATCTCCTAAATAACTTTCAAATTAACATCGATTTTCGGGTAAACCCCTAGCCTTGCGCGGCTACCCGATCCGCTTTGCTATGCAATTTGTTCAGTGCGCTCAAATAAGCTTTGGCGCTGGCCACCACAATATCAGGGTCTGCGCCGACGCCGTTGACGATGCGGCCGCTGGATTGCAGCCGCACCGTCACTTCGCCCTGAGATTCGGTCGAACCGCTGATGGCGTTGACCGAATACAGCACCATCTCCGCACCGCTTTTGACATGTGCCTCGATAGCCTTGAGCGACGCATCCACCGGACCGTTGCCGTCAGATTCGCCGCGAACTTCTTTTTCACCGATGGTGATCACCACGTTGGCATGGGGCCGCTCGCCAGTTTCACTGCGTTGGCTCAAAGACACAAACCCGTAGTGTTCCTTTTCGTGGGTCACACTTTCGTCACTCACCAGAGCCAAAATATCTTCATCGAAGATTTCCGATTTTTTGTCGGCAAGCTCTTTGAAGCGCGCAAACGCCGTGTTGATGTCCCCTTCCGACTCCATCTGAACACCCAAATCATTCAAACGCGCTTTGAAGGCATTGCGGCCTGAAAGTTTGCCCAAAACAATTTTGTTGGCCGCCCAGCCCACGTCTTCGGCGCGCATGATCTCGTAGGTGTCACGTGCCTTCAACACGCCGTCTTGGTGGATGCCGCTGGCATGTGCAAACGCATTGGCACCCACTACCGCTTTATTGGGTTGCACCACAAATCCGGTCGTCTGGCTGACCATCTTGCTGGCCGGCACGATTTGTGTGGTGTCGATGTTGAGGTCCAGCTTGAAGTAGTCTTTGCGCGTCTTCAACGCCATCACAACTTCCTCCAGGCTGCAATTGCCAGCCCGCTCGCCCAAGCCGTTGATGGTGCACTCCACCTGGCGCGCACCCCCCAGCATTACGCCCGCAAGACTGTTGGCCACGGCCATACCCAGGTCGTTGTGGCAATGCACGCTCCACACCGCCTTGTCCGAGTTGGG
>JANOVW010000535.1:0-4684 GCA_031417575.1 Rhodoferax sp.
GCGCCAGTTCAGACGCGGACGGCTTGGCGGCGCCGATATCCATGCCTCGGTAAACCAGGGCGGAATCCATGCTTATTATTTCTGCGCCGCCGTGCGCGTGCAATGCTTGGGCAATGGCCAGCGCCGCACCGGTTTTTCCGCTCGCGGTCGGTCCCACCAGGGCGATATGACGGGGCAACGGAAGCTTGCCTGCCCGGCCGGGCATTGAAGGCAATCCAGGTTGGGCAGGTTCAGGTTTCGACACGAGCCGCTCCCAGCGGTGCTGGCACAGCGATGTCTGCTGCAGGGCCGGGTGTGGCTGACGCGCCATGGCGCTGAATCAAGGTCCAGGCGGTCAGCACCAGCAAAACGCTCCAAAACCAGACGCCATAGGCCATCGGCTGAACGCTGTCGCCCAGGTTGCGGCCCAGCCACAGGCCAATACAAAATGCGACGGCCATCATCAAAAAACCATTCATCGCAGATGCCGCACCGGCAGCCTGCGGAAACGGCCCAACCGCGCCACTTTGGCCGCAGGCCTGGTGAATGCCATGCCCCACCATGTAGATCCAGAAGGGCCCCATCAGGGCCAGCGGATGCACAAAGCCCCACCAAGCCAGCAGCGCCATCAGCGTGCCACCGGTCAAGGAGATGGTACCCCCTATCGCGATGGTTCGGCGCACACCGTATTTCTGCAACAGGCTACGGCACAAGAAGGTTCCGGGCACATAAAAAAACACCATGGTGCACATCCACAAGCCGTATTCTGCGGGGCTCATTTTCAGGATTTGCAGAAACACGAAAGATGATGCCGCCAAAAAGGTAAACAGGCCACAGTAGGTGGTGACCGTCAGGCAGGTAAAGGCCAAAAACACCGGGTTGGTGAGGATGCTGCGCCAGGTGCGCAACAAGGTCTGCGGCTCCAACGCACGCGGGTTGGGGCTTTTGAGCGATTCGGTATAACGCGTGGCAACCACGAACAGGCTTGAAGCGCCAAAGACCGCGACGGCCACAAACGGAATTCGCCAACCCCACCATTGCGCCATAACCGCGCCGACCGGCATGGTCACACCGATCAGCAGACCCAGCACGGAATAGGCTTTGGATGCCACCCGCGCCCCTTGTACCGGCAAATACATGTCGCGCACGATGGCGCGGGCGCACATGACACCGGCACCCATGGAAGTGCCCTGCGCCACCCGGCAGGCGATCAGGGTGTTGATGTCGTTGGCCAAACTGCTGGCAATTGCCGCCAGGGTGTAAACCGACAGCCCTGCCAGCAACACCGGCTTGCGGCCAAACCGGTCAGATATCGGGCCCCATATCAGCTGCGAAAGGCCAAAAGCCAGCAGCATGGCGGTCAGTGTGAGCTGGCCTTGCGCCATACTGGCCCCCAGGTGGGTTGTCAGGGTTGGCAAAGCCGGTAAATACAGATCGGTTGCTATCGGCTGGGCGCCCATCAAAAGGGCAATCAACACAACGATCAGGCGCTCAGACATGGCTGATTATTTCATGCCCGAAAAATCGGCACAGCGAGCCAGCCAAGCCGACAGACGCCTCAAGGAGGCAAGACCCGTTTGGTGCCAAACAGGCGTGCCATTGCTTCACGGTAAAGGCCATGCCCGACCGAGTTGGTACTGAAGTGGGAGCCACCATCGACCAAAACAAACGCCTTGGGTTGCTGGGCAACCTCGAACAGCCGACGGCCCAGCTCGGGCTTGATGGTGTTGTCTTTGCTGCCATGCACCACGAGCAAGGGCGAGCCGATTCGGGCTACTTTGCTGGCCGCGTCAAAAGGTTGGGTAATGAGGCCGCCAATCGGCAACCAACCCCACTTCAGGCTGCCAAAAACATCGGCGATCGAGGTAAAAGTACCTTCGACAATGGTGCCGCTTTCGTCTGGTACCTGGGCCGCCAGGTTGATGGCAATGGCACCCCCCAGCGAATGGCCAAAAATAAAGCGCGGGCGATCGGGATATTGCCCGGCCATCCAATCCCAGGCGGCGCGTGCGTCTTCGTAAGCCATGTCTTCCGAAGGCAATTCAGCACTGGTTTTGCCAAACCCCCGGTAATCTATTGCCAAAACAGAAAATCCAAGTTCCTGCATACGGCGAATGCGCGCTGACGAGCCCTCAACGTTCCAGCGTGCGCCATGCAGGTACAACAACACCGGTGTGGCGCTTGCTTGGCCATTTGCTCCATGGGCATCAGCGGCATGAAAGAGCGCATGCAGCTTGACCGGTTTTCCCGTAATCCTGGAATCAAACGGTATCCAGAGGTGTTGCATCCCATCGGCGTGGGTGGCGCTGGAGCCCCAACTGCGGTCACCCGGCTGAAAAATCCAGCTGCGTTGTTTTTCATCCAAAACGGCACAACCGGCCAAGGTTGACAGGCCCAAAGCAACGAGCCAGGCCATTCGCATCGTGAATTTCATGGTTTAGAAGAAGGAGAAAAAGACGAAGGAGGGAGCAAATGAAGTCTAGTTTCGCGCAGAATCGGCCGACAAGTTCAACAAAATCAATGGTCTGCACTATAATCGTGGGCTTCGCTTCAACCTGGTTCGGAATCCCAGCCATGGTTATGCAGCGCTCGCGTGTCAATAGTTGGCAACACTTTAGAAACCCACGTGCCTTTATAAAAGGAAGAGGGCGCCGTTCATAGCGGCGACCATTCCCAGGCGCAAAACCCAGGAATTGGATCATGGCTGTCCAGCAAAATAAAAAATCACCGTCCAAGCGCGGCATGCATCGTTCGCACAATGCCTTGACGGTGCCCGGCATCGCGGTGGAATCCACCACGGGTGAAACCCACCTGCGTCACCACATCAGCCCCACCGGTTTTTACCGTGGCCGCAAGGTTCTGAAGACCAAATCAGAAACCTGATTCCGCGCGCACGGGTTTCTCGTGTCGTGGTTTCTGCTTCGATCCGTACGGTGATTCGTGCGCCGTAATGGGCTTGGGCCTGTTAGTCGCAGGCTCTCGTATAACCCGATGCCAAGTAACATAGCGTCGGGTTTTTGCATTATTGGCCAAAGCTCTTTTTCAGTACGCCATTCAATACGCGGTTTGACACTTCGTTTGCAACCATGAATGAATCGCCCTCGCAAATTTCGGCAGTCGGCCCCCCAAACCCCTGCATTATTGCTGTGGACTGTATGGGTGGTGATTTCGGTCCTGCCGTTACGCTGGTGGCCTGTAAAAATTTTCTCGACAACAACCCTGATGGCCAACTGATATTGGTCGGGCTGGCAGAAAACCTGAATGGTTTTACGCATCCCCGAGCGCGAATCGTGACGGCGACTGAAGTGGTCACGATGGACGACGCTGTAGAAGTCGCTTTGCGCCGGAAAAAAGACTCATCCATGCGCGTCGCCATCCTTCAGGTGAAAGAAGGCGCAGCACAAGCGGCGGTATCTGCAGGCAATACCGGTGCATTGATGGCGATTTCCTACCTGGCTCTGCGAACCGTTGAAGGTATTGACCGCCCCGCCATCGCGGGCCAGATTCCAAATGTAAAAGGCAGAGCCACCACGGTTCTGGATATGGGCGCAAATGTCGACAGCACGGCCGAGCATTTGCTCCAGTTTGCTGTGATGGGCTCAGCGCTGGTTTCTGTGCTCGATGGCAATGACAACCCAACCGTCGGGCTGCTCAACATTGGCGAAGAAGCCATCAAAGGCAATGAGGCCACCAAGAAGGCGGGCAAGCTATTGAGGGCCGCTGGCGCCGCAGGTGATCTTAATTTTTATGGAAATGTTGAGGGCAATGACATTTTCAAAGGCACGGTAGACATCGTCGTGTGTGATGGTTTTGTCGGCAATGTGGCGCTCAAAACCAGTGAGGGCCTGGCCTCCATGATTGGCGAGTTCCTGAAAAAAGAGTTTTCCCGCAACGTGTTGACCAAACTGGCCGGTGCAATTTCGTATCCGGTTTTGGCGGCTCTCAAAAGGCGCGTAGATCATCGCCGGTACAACGGTGGCGCTTTATTGGGGCTGCGTGGTTTGGTGTTCAAAAGCCATGGATCGGCAGACGTTCTGGCGTTTGAAATCGCTTTAAAACGCGCCCATGACGCAGTCAGAAACAACTTGCTGGAACGGGTTCAAACCCGAATCGCACATGCCGCGACAGCGTTGACTCAGGATTTTTCCAATTCCGAACCCGCCGCAGAGCAGCCCGCAGCCAGCTAAACTTGTTCCCTGACCACTGCGTAAACTACTGCGAATGCAAGCTGCGAAACCACGATATTCCCGGATCACCGGAACCGGAAGTTATTTGCCACCCAGGCGACTGACCAACGCCGACTTGGTAACCGAGCTGGCGGCGGCAGGCGTAGAAACCTCAGACGAATGGATTGTCGAGCGGACCGGTATCCGGGCGAGGCATTTCGCAGGTGATGGTGTCTGCAGCAGTGACTTGGGTCTGGAAGCCGCCAAAAGTGCTCTCTTGGCAGCCAATTTGCAGGCGCAAGACATTGACTTGATCATTGTGGCAACCTCAACACCCGACATGGTGTTTCCGTCCACGGCCTGTATTCTCCAGCACAAGCTGGGCGCGAATGGTGGTGCTGCTTTTGATGTGCAAGCGGTATGCAGCGGGTTCGTGTACGCATTGGCAATTGCTGATTCGCTGATTAAAACCGGCGCTGCCAACAAGGCGCTTGTCATTGGCGCTGAAGTTTTCTCCCGTATTTTGGATTTCAAAGACC
>JANOVW010000536.1:0-2320 GCA_031417575.1 Rhodoferax sp.
GTCATAGCGGTAGGGTTATGCTTGCAAGCGTCTGTGCGTTGCGGTGGGTTGGGTCCTTCGGGTTGGATGACTTTGCCAGGCAAAACCAGGCATGCAAATTGCTGATATTCAAGTGTTTTCCGTGGATTCCTTTTTTTTAAACCATCGAGCTGCTCGCTATCGGGCGGTCCTTTTCAGGAGCAAATATGAAACGTCGTGAAATACTGGCCGCTGGAGCCGCATCCCTTTTGGCGGCCCCGGCTTGGGTGGGTGCCCAAAGTGGTGCATGGCCAACGCGGGGACCTGTCAGGCTGGTGGCGCAGTTCCCGCCCGGCGGACTGGTGGATACGGTTTCACGGCTGATGGCGCCCCACCTCCAACAGGCTTTGGGCCAAACGGTTCTGGTTGAAAACCGCGCCGGTGCCGGGGGTTTGATCGGTACCGATTACGTCTCCAAGCAACAGCCTGACGGTTACACCTTGCTGGTCAGCCATGCTTCAGTGCATGTCTACGCTACCGCCACCCGGCGCACCATGCCGTTTGACGCGGTGAACGATTTCACCCACGTGGGCATGCTGGTTGAGGCCCCGATGGTGTTGTTGGTGCGTGCGCAATCGCCGTATCAAACCCTTGAGCAGTACGTGACGGCGGCCAAGACCAAGCCCGTGCGTTATGGCTCGTCGGGCATCGGCTCGGCCAACCACTTGTTCGGCGAGATGCTGAAAATCGAGGGCAAGGCCCCACAACATGACCACATCCCCTATCAGGGCAGCGCACCGGCCATGCAGGATCTGCTGGGCGGGCAAATTGACAGCCTGTTTGACCCCATCACCACCAATGTCGCGCAACTCAAAGCGGGCTCTTTGCGTGCCTTGGCAATATCCACGCCGAGCCGACTGCCCGCCATGCCCAACATGCCGACTTTTGCCGAGCAAGGCTATCCCAAACTCACCGGCTCGCAATGGTTGGGCTTGTCGGCACCCAAGGGTTTGCCAGCGCCCATCTTGCAGCGTTTGACGACACTGATACCGGAAATTCTCGCCAAGCCTGACATCGCCGCCCGCCTGGAAGAACTGCAAACCCTGCCCCGAAAAAATGCCGTGATGGGCAACGATTTCGTTCAGTTGATCAATTCCCAAATTGACACCTGGCGCAGTGTGGCCAAGCTGGCGAATGTCGAAGTCATAACCTGATAAGCTTTTGCCTTTGACCCCAAATCAACCGCAGGAGCAGAGAATTTGAAAACCGATCCCGTCAATCTGGCCACACCAGCCACTGCCGCTGACATCGTTAACGAGTTCCTGCGGCTGATCATGCTGCCCGACCCCATCTCTGCCGCCCGTTACACGGCGCCAGACATGAAAATCCTTTTCACCGGCGGGCGGGCCATGCGCGAACCGGCCGACTGCACCAAATTCAACGCCTCCCGGTACAAGTGGGTCAAAAAGCGCATTGAACGCACCGAAACGGTGCAAACGAGCTTGGATACCAATTCGGTTGGCGACACTGTTGTCTACAGCCTGGGAACCTTGTACGGGGAATGGCCCGACGGCACACCCTTTGAAGGCAACCGGTATGTAGACCGTTACGTGGTGCGAAACGGGCTCATTACCCACATGGACGTGTGGAACGACAGCGCCGAATGGTTGTTGGTGCGTGCCGGGCTGGCCATCCTCTAAACGGCCTATGGCTGCCGCTTATGGGGGGCCGCTGCCAACGCACGGCCGGTTTGATTACCAGGCCATCCACCAGCGGCCGGCTTATCGCTGGCCCAACGGTGCAGGGTTGGCGGTTTACCTGGGTTTTAATATTGAGCATTTCGCTTTTGGCGAGGGTTTGGGGGCAACCATTGGCCCGGCCAGCCCGCAGCCCGATGTGTTGAACTTCAGCTGGCGTGAATACGGCAACCGGGTGGGCGCGTGGCGCTGCCTGGAGCTGTTTGACCAACTCGGCCTGCCGTCTGCCGCGCTGATCAACACCGCCTTGTACGACCACTGCCCCGAACTGGTCGCCGCTTGTGTAGCGCGCGGTGACGAGCTGGTGGGCCATGGCCACAGCAATGCCGAGCGTCAAGCGGCTTTGGGTGAAGCGGGCGAACGCGAACTGCTCATGCATTGCCGCACGCTCATGCAGGCGCACAGCGGGCAAACCCCAGCCGGGTGGTTGTCACCCTGGATATCCGAGAGCCTGCTCACGCCAGATCTGCTGGCTGAAACCGGTTACAGCTACACCCTGAACTGGTGCCACGACGACCAGCCAATGCCCATGCGTACCCGCAGCGGGCAGTCTTTGTGGGCCGTGCCATACCCGCAAGAGCTCAACGATATCCCGATGATCATGG
>JANOVW010000537.1:0-2726 GCA_031417575.1 Rhodoferax sp.
CCGGCGTGCCGGGTTTGGCCGGGCGCGAGGCGTGGCACAAACCCGCCACTGCATCAGTTTGGCGTGTAAATGCGTCCAGCCCGCTGAAGGCCGCCGGGTCAATGATCTGCAAAAACACCGTCGCTCCCCAGCCTTCTTTCGCGTCGGCGCGGCCCAGGCCAGCCAGGCCGCCGGTTAGCGCTTCCACCAGCCAGGTGAGCCCATAACCCTTGTGGCCCGAATCGAGTCCGCCCGTGGGCAAGATGGTCCCTTTGGGGTCGCGAAAGAGGGCGCCGGGGTCGTCGGTGGCGTTGCCATGGCCGTCCAACACCCACGGCGCGGGCAAGCGTTTGCCTTCGGCATGCAGGCGGTTGGTCAGACCATTCGTGGTAGCGCTGCACGAAATATCCATCACCACTGGCAAGCCGGTGGTGGGTATGCCGGCACTGATCGGGTTGGGGGTGAACACCGGGTCAAGTCCGCCAAAGGGTGCGACGCTGCCCGAATTGAAATCCGAGCACGTCAACAGCATCATCAGCCCTTGCCGTGTGGCCCGTTCGTGAAACGAGGCCAGGCTGGCAATGTGGTGGCTGCGGCGGATAACAACGCTACAGGTGCCCTGGGTGCGGGCACGCATGGCGGCCCATTCCATCGCCTTGAGTACCAGCCAGGGGCCCGGCAGGCGCTGGCCATCCCAGGTTGCCGCTGCGGGGAAGTCGCTGACCACCAGCGGCTCACCGGTTTTGCGCATGCTTCCTTTTTCAAGTTCGGCCAAATAGCCGGGCAGTAGCGCCAGGCCGTGCGTGGTGTGGCCCATCAAATCGCCTTCGATCAATATCTCGGCGACCGCAGTGGCTTTGTCGTTGTCCAAGCCGCTTTTGAGCAGCAATTGGGTGGCGAATTCGATCAGGACGGTGTGGGAGTAGGTCATTGGCACAGCATATCGCATGGCGCGCGCTTGGTGAGCGCCTAGGGTAATCCAAGGTATGTGGGCGACCCAAACTGTGCCTAGAATGATTTTTTCTTTTCCGGGGTTCTGGCTGCGCTGGCCAAAACTCCATCACCCACATTGCAACATTGAACTGGAGACATCATGACCCCCACATTGAGCAATCGCCGTCAGGCCTTGGCAACCGCTGGTGCATTGGGCGCTGCCGCCCTGGTACCCGGTTTGGCACTGGCGCAGAGCACCTGGCCGACCCGGCCCGTTACGGTGGTGTGCCCTTGGGGCGCAGGAGGTGGCACCGATGCAACCGCCCGCATCATCGCCAGCTTGCTTGAAAAAGAGTTGGGCCAACCGTTCAATGTGGTGAACCGCACCGGCGGCTCGGGCGTGGTGGGCCATTCGGCCATTGCCACAGCACCGGCAGATGGCTACACCCTGGGCATGATCACCGTTGAGATCGCCATGATGCATTGGCAAAAACTCACCGAACTCAACCCCACCAGCTACACCCCGCTGGCCCTGATGAACGAAGACCCGCCCGGCGTTACGGTCAGCTCTACCTCGCCCTACGCCAACATCAAGGCACTGGCCGATGCGATCAAGGCTTCGCCGGTTGGCAAGTTCAAGGCGTCTGGCACAGGGCAGGGCGGCATTTGGCACCTGGCCCTGATCGGCTGGTTACAGGCGATGGGGCTCAAGCCCAACCATGTGGCTTGGGTACCTTCCAACGGCGCAGGCCCGGCCATGCAAGATTTGGCGGCCAACGGTCTTGACATGGTGACCTGCTCACTGCCGGAATCACGCGCGTTGGTCGAGGCGGGCAAAGCCAAATCGCTGGCCATCATGGCGACCGAGCGCAATCCGGTGTTTGCCTCGGTGCCCACGCTCAAAGAAGCCGCGGGTGTTGACTATTCGGTGGGGGCTTGGCGCGGTATTGCGGCGCCCAAGGGCTTGCCGGCCGATATTGCCGCCAAGATCGTGACGTCGCTCAAAAAAGCCAACGAGTCCAAAGAGTTTCGCGACTTTATGGCCAACCGCGGCTTTGGCGTGAAATGGGCCGATCCGGCTGGCTTCACCAGCTTCATGGCCAATGCCGACGCTGCCATGGGCACGGCGATGAAATCAGCTGGATTGGCGACCTGATCCCCTTTTTGCGCTTTTTCAGCTGATGAAAGTTTCTGACCGGGTCACCGGGCTGATGTTGGTCGTGCTCGGTGCACTGGCCTACTACGGCGGTTCGCTCTTGCCGCCCGTACCCGGCCAGCAGGTCGGACCTGATGTGTTCCCCATGGTGGTGGGGGGCGCGCTGCTGGTGTGCGGCGTTCTCATCATGCTGGGAATTGGCCGCACCTTCGAAGAGGACGAGAAAATCGTCACTTCCGAAACAGGTGAGGTCGCCGATGCGGCCCTGGTGGAGCCCGAGCGCGGCTGGGTTGCCGATTTTCTGCAAGGTGGCTGGAAGGTTCTGACGCCACCGGTCGCCTTGTTTTTCTATTACTTCGCTTCTGAAAAACTGGGCTTCTGGATCACCGCCTTCGTCATGATTTTGGTGCTGGCCTGGACGCAGGGCGCCAAACCCAAATGGGCGCTTGCCTTGGCGATTGTGGCGCCGGCCTTTGTGCATTTGGTCTTTTACAAGCTGCTGCGTGTGCCCCTGCCCATCGGCTGGCTGCAATTCCCCTGGGCTTGATCCAGGGACACAACGATGAACGATTTGATGGCAGGTCTGCAAATGGTTTTGCAGTGGGACGTGATGCTGACCATTCTGGCAGCCTCCATTTACGGGCTGGTGGTGGGCGCA
>JANOVW010000538.1:0-9191 GCA_031417575.1 Rhodoferax sp.
CCAGAATTGGCCCGCACCCGCCGATCAAACACCCGGATCAGCTTGCTGGCATCTGGCGTTGCACCAGCCAAAGAGGTGCCAATAGCCCGCATTGACCAATTGGAGGTGTCGGTATAGCCAAAGGTGTCAATATTGAAACCAGCCGCAGGCACATAAGGCTGGGCGCCGGCAACGACCTCTTTTGCCAACTGCTTGTCGAGCGCCACCTCGGTTTTAAGCGCGTTTGCATCCATCAGCGACGCCACAATGCCGGCCCGCACGGCGGCTTCTTTGGCTTTTTGGTCGCCCGCGCCCGAGGCGTTGTTCATTTGGATGACAACTTCAGGCAAGATTTGAAGCACCTTCTTGAACACCGCTTTCTGCAAATCTTGCTTGCTGATGGTCGAGTCATCCAGTGCCTGCGTACCTACCGAGGTTTGCAATCGCTTGTTTTGCTCCTGGGTGGTGACGATGATCATGCGGGCTACATCGCCCGGGTTTTGGCCGGTGGCGGGCTTACCCACTTTCACAAAATCTTCAAACAAGCTGACGGTGATGCCGGTCTGGCCCTTCACCGTCGCTTCGGCTTCAGCCTCAGTGGCACCGGATTCCATGGCTTGGGCCACCATGGTGGTCAGCGGGCTGATCACGCTGGATTTGCCAGGTGGCGTCGTCATGGCGAAGGGTTCGGTTACCGGGCCATGATCCGCATCCACCGCATCGGTACCCACCAGGGTGAGCAGCGGGAACTTGCCCACATCGGCCTTGTCGACCTTGAGCGTGAGGTTGCCGCTGGCATCGGTGCGGCCTTGGGGTTCGCTGGCGTCGCATTCGCCATTGCGGTTTTTGTCCATACAAACCAGCGCATTGCTGATGGCGCCGTCAATCACGCGTGTTGCCACGTCAGCAGTGGTTACTTCTGGCGTAACCGCCGCCGTGCCGCCGCCGGGGCTGCCGCCGCAGCCCACGAGGGTAATGATGGCTGCACCGGCCATCGCCAGTGTCAGCCGCTTGAGATGAGTGTTCATGATTTGCTCCTGAAAAGTCGCCTTGCACATTGCGTTCCGAACGAGACTTGCCCATTGCATTGACTTTGGGTGAGGCGACTTTGCAACGGCTTGGCGCGGGGTGCATCGCCCAAAAGGGGGATGAAGTGCTAGCCGCCCATGCTGCCCGGGCGTTTTGTGCATACGTCACAAAACCCGGTGGTCACAGTTACCGCCTTTGGCAGCGGCGCGTTTTTAAAGTAACTCCCAAGCGATACCCGATGCGCCTGCCCCCGGCAGACCCGGTGCGCCAAGGAGTTTTGAGCATGAACGCACTTCACGGCACCCAGGCTTTGCAGGCCGCCATTCAATCGCCTGTTCCATGGCTTGCGCACCCCTTGCCCCGGCCCGAGCGCCGTACCACCCCCCCAATCGCGCGGCAATCTGCGCCACTTCATGCAATGCAAACCGGTTTTGGCAGTGACCCAGCGCGGGGCCTGAACCTGCTGCAAGCCGTGCTCAACCAGGTGGATTACGGCCTGGCTGTGGTGGCAACCGACAGCCACGAGTTGCTGTTTGCCAATGCGCCCGCGTTGGCCGCGCTGCAAGGCGACCCAGCCAACAGCAATGGCCTGTGCCTTGCCAACGGCAAGCTGTTGGCGCGCAATCTGGCCGATGCAAGCCAACTCAACCTGGCCCTGCAGCGCACCAAGGTGGGGCAGCGGGCTTTGTTGCAATTGGCACCCGACGACGCGGGGGCCAGCGCCATCGCGGTGATGCCGCTTTCAATGCCCGGCTACGCCCTGCTGGCGTTTGCCAAGCAGCAGCTGTGCGACACCACCACGGTGACCCTGTTTGCCAAAGAGCGCGGGCTGACCAGCGCCGAAGGCCAGGTGCTGGCACAAGTGTGCAAGGGCCTGCGCCCGCATGAGATCGCCACACGCCACGGCGTGCAGGTGTCGACCGTGCGCACCCAGTTGCGCGCCATACGGCAAAAAACCGCCAGCGACAGCGTGCGGGATTTGGTGCAAAAGGTCTCGGTGCTGCCACCCTTGGCATTGAACCTCAACGGCCTTCTGGGTGGCATGATGGCTCCGCACTATTTATAATAATAATTAATTAAAAAAACTATTGAAAGTAAAAGTGAATTTTGTTTATATAAATGTTGCACAACTAGCTATATTTTATATAACATAAATTACTTATTTTTATAACTATTTATGTTAAATACATTTTAATTAGCTATTTTTAGACCACTTACAACAACTCCATCACCCCCGCGTTAAGCTCCTAAAGCGGTTAGCATCACGGTAACAATTTACCGTAATGCCCATGCACGCTGCCACTTCGCCCCGGCCTCACAACGCGCCTGACCCTGCGTTGAGCGCGTTTTGCACCAATGAAACCATCAGCCCCCTGTTGCGCGAACTGGCGGCCCAAGGCGATGTACGCCGCTACCGCAAAGGCACCATCGTTATTGCAGAGGGCGATGTGGGCGACACGATGTTCATTGTGCTTAGCGGCCAGGTCAAAGTCTCCACCCGCAGTGAAACCAGCCACAACGGCGACGGCAACGACAAAGAAGTCACTTTCGGCGTCTTCAGCGCAGGCGAATATTTTGGCGAAATGGCGCTCGACGGCGAAGCCCGCTCGGCCGATGTCATCACCCTGCAAGCCACCACCTGCGCCATCATCACCCGGGCGCGCCTGCTGGCGTTTATTGCCCAGCGCCCCGAATTTGCCCTGCAACTGCTGGCCAAAGTGATACGCCGCCTGCGCGCCACGACGCTCAACACCAAAAACCTGGCCTTTATTGACGTGTATGGCCGCCTCACCCAATGCCTGTACGCGTTGGCCAAGCCGCAAGACGATGGCACCCAGCGCATCGAAGACCGCCTGACCCACGCCGAACTCGCCAGCCGCGTCGGCTGCAGCCGCGAGATGGTCAGCCGCATTTTGAAAGACCTGGAAACCGGGGGTTACCTAAAAGTGGTCGAGCGGCGGATTGTGCTGCTGAAGAAGTTGCCGTTGCGGTGGTGAGCAAGCGTGTTCCGCTTCTGCGCTGCATGACAAAACTCACTGTGGCAAAGCAAATTTTCACAGATTATATTTACGGGTTTATTTGACTCGAATGAAAAAAACTTGCGATTTTTTTCTAGTCTAGTAAAATTAACCCATGATTGACAACCTAAGCTCAAGCACTCCGGCACGCTACCTGCACAACGCTTTGGCACGCGATTTGGAGCAGAAAATGGTCATTCTTGGCGGGCCACGCCAAGTGGGCAAAACCTCACTTGCGCGAAGCCTGTTGCCTGACCCGACGGGTGAACTCAACTACGACATCGCCGCCCAGCGGCAAGCCATACTTCGCCATGAACTGCCAGCCACCCCGATGTGGTTGTTTGATGAAATTCACAAATACCGGGGTTGGCGCAACTACTTAAAGGGCTTGGTCGACGAACAAGCCCAAGGCAACATTCCCCATCGCAAAATTCTGGTGACGGGCTCAGCCAGACTAGATCTGTATCGCCACGGTGGCGATTCGTTGCAAGGCCGTTATTTCTACCTGCGTTTGCATCCGCTCAGTGTGGCAGAGCTCGGTGGCCATGCTGACGTTTTGGCCCAATTGCTGCAGTTGGGCGGCTTTCCAGAACCGTTCTTCCGAGGGGAAACCGCTTTTGCCAACCGCTGGCGGCTGGCCTACCGCGAACGCCTGGTGCGTGAAGAGGTTACGGCCCTGGAATCGGTATCAGATTTGGGCAAACTTGAGCTGCTGGCCATGGCCCTGACCGACCGGGTGGGTAGCCCGTTGTCCATCAATACCCTGCGCGAAGACCTGCAAGTGCAGCATGCCACGGTGGCACGCTGGGTTGACATTCTGGAGCGCCTTTACAGCATTTTTAGGCTTGCCCCGTTTACCGGGGGGCGGGCCGACAAGCTGCTGCGCGCTGTCAAAAAAGAGCAAAAACACTACCACTGCGATTGGTCCGTCGTTCCCAACCCAGCCGCCCGGTTCGAAAACCTGGTGGCCAGCCACCTCGCCAAATGGGTGGAATACCAAATCGATACCGAAGGCCGCGACCTCGAACTGCGTTACTTTCGTGATGTTGATGGCCGCGAAGTTGATTTTGTGGTGTTGCAAGACCGCCAACCCATCGCTTTCGTCGAGTGCAAGCTCGCTGATGCCGAAGCTTCAGGCAGCCTGCGTTACCTGAAACTGCGATACCCAGAAGCGCAGACCTGGCAAGTCAGCGCCACCGGCACCCGTGATTACGTCAACCGTGATGGCATCCGGGTGGCGAATGCGGCGGTTTTGTTGCGGCAGTTGGTTTGATGCGCCTTGGTGGAGCGCCACGCCCTTTTGCACAGCCTGTTCATGGCAGACGCGCTGATTGCCCCCACGGCACTGGCCCATGGGCCGCCACAACAGGGAAGCCGGGCATGTGCGCAATCAGCGCAAAGCGCTTGCACAACCCTGTTGCACCTTGTCACAATGTCTAAAACCACCAGACATCATCAATTGAGGGGATGCACCGGATGACAGCCTCGGGCAACATGCCACCACCTGACACGCACGACGGCAGCGAACTGCTGCAATTGGCGTTGCCCGTCAGCCAGAAAGTAGTTTTGGTGATCGACTTGGTGGAATCTGTGCGACTGATGGCAGCCGATGAAGCGGGCACTGTGGCCCGCTGGCGCGATTTCGCCCAAACCGCGCAAAACCACACCATCCCCGCCCACCATGGCCGCCTGGTCAAAAGCCTGGGTGATGGCCTGATGGTTGAGTTTGAAACCCCGCGCGATGCCGCCAACGCCGCCCACACCCTGCACGCCGTCATGCAAAAGGGCAACGCTGTGCAAAGCCCCGAGCGCCACATGCACCTGCGCGCCGGCATCAACGCCACCCACGTCTACACCGACCACAACGACATCTACGGCGCCGGCGTCAACCTGGCCGCCCGCATCGCCACGTTGGCCGGGCCGGGTGAAACCGTTGTTACGGCGCAGGTGCGTGACGGCCTTACGGATGGGTTGGACGCAACTGTTGAAGACTTGGGTGAGTGTTACCTGAAACATATTGACGAGCCCGTGCGTGCGTACCGTGTGGGCGCGGCTGGGCAAGCACCGGTGGTAGTGGCGCAGCGGGAATACGCCACGCCTCTACAGCCGACGATTGCGGTGATTCCGTTTACCTCGCGAAGCAATGAACCCGAGCATTTTGCGATTGGGGAGTTGATTGCGGATGGGGTGATTCATCAATTGGGGAAAACTGGTGCTGTTCGGGTGGTTTCGCGCCTTAGCACAACAACACTGCGGAACCGAAACGACGCTGGACTACAGGCAAAAGCACACTTGGCCGCTGGCTATGTCCTCTCAGGAAGCTATTTAAACCACAACAACCACGTCATCGTTTTTGCAGAGTTGGCCGACTCGGCATCACAGCAAATTGTTTGGTCAGAACGACTCCAAGCCGACGCGGCAGATTTGTTTCAGACCGAGAGCGAAATTGCGCACACCATTTCTGCCGCAGCTTCATTGGCGTTGATCTCACGCGAGGTCGAAAATTCGACGCATAGTCCCTTGCCGACGTTGCGCAGCTATAGCTTGATGCTCGGTGCTGTGACACTCATGCACCGCGCTACTCATGCCGATTTTCTTCGTGCTCGGGCCATGCTTGATCGGCTCGTCAGCTTGCACAGTCGCCATGGCCAGCCGCTGGCGTGGTTAGGCAAATGGTATGTTCTTCAAGTAGCGCAAGGATGGTCTGTAGACCCGGTTCGCGATGCTAATGAAGCATTAACCTATTGCCAGAAAGCACTTGAATACGATAGCTCTTCAGCACTCGCAGTTGCTGTAACGGGCCAAGTACACGGCTATTTGAAAAAAGATCTGGCGAAGGCTGAAAGCATGTATCGCAATGCCATCACGCTAAACCCCAATGAACCACTTGCTTGGCTGTGGCTTGGGATGACTTCGGCGTTTCGGGGCGATGGCAACAACGCCGTAAGTGCAACTGAGCATGCCTTGTCGCTTTCGCCACTTGATCCATTGCGTTACTACTATCAGTCTTTGGCGGCGTCAGCATCGATAGCGAACGGCCAATATGACCGTGCGATCGAGCTGGCCAAATCGTCATTGCGTGCCAATCGCGCCCATTCCTCGACCTATCGCGCACTCGCCATCGCTCAAGCATTGAGCGGTAGGGTGCCAGAAGCCAAAACAACTATCTCTCAATTGCTTACTCTAGAACCCAAGTTCACCGTCAATGCTTTCCTGTCACGGTACCCAGGGCGCGAAGAGGCAAAAAGCTACACCGACATGCTTGGCAATGCCCTCGCCATGGCGGGCCTTCCCCCATAAGCCCAAGTATTGACCAACACCTGTATTTACCATCATTAAAAGGAGTACGAACCATGTTCAGCATGTCAGGCTACAGCGGCTATTCAGGTTACAGCGGTTATTCTGGGTATTCAGGCTATTCGGGCTACAGCGGCTATTCAGGCTATTCAGGCTATTCGGGTTATGCAGCTGCAGGTGCCGGGAGCGCACAACCGATGGTCGCCGATGCGCTGAACAAATCTCGCGATGGCATCTACGATGAAGTGATAAGCCCCGGAAGTTGGTCAGCACAATGGAGCCCGCTTAAAAAGTGGGCGACACCCGCAACCTTTCCAAAAATCAATGATTTCCCTGCCGCGTTGAGCAAATCCAACGCTGTTACACGACAGTATTTGTACCAAGTGGAGCTACTAGGGCTGACTTCCTTTATAGATACAGCTGCAACACGAAGCGCTAAACAGCAGTCCGTTTCTGTTGGCGGCGGGTCTTTGACATTGACCCAACCTGATCTGGCTACTTTTATAGATCAACTCGCTGATGTTCAAAGCTGGGCGCACCGGCGCGATGAGCGCGCCAGTGAAATACTGACCCAAACGGTGCCGCAGGCCCCATTTTGGGCCAGCGTGCTGGAGCTGCAGGCGCATAGCTGCCCTAAAACGCTGGAGCTGATTGACTGCTGCTTGAGTTACAGCATGATGGTTGTCATGCGGTTCAAGGCGGCCTTCAATTGCCCGCGGCCCAGCGAATATTCACCCAATATTCAACCCATGATTGCAGTACCCGGTTTTTCTGCCTTCCCAAGCGGCCACGCCACTGAAAGTCGGGCCTTCGCGGAGCTGATGATTGGCTTAACGGGTCAAACTGCACCCTCTGAGCTAGCCACCCAGCTACGGCGGCAGGCAGACCGCATTGCTGAAAACCGCGAAGTTGCCGGCGTACATTTCCAAATTGACAGCGACGAAGGCAAAAGGTTGGGCGCATTTTTGGCGACCCAGTTGCTTGCATTAACGCCAACGCAGGCACCCATGTTCAATTGGTTGAAAGCGCAAGCCCAGTTGGAATTAGAAGCACTTGGGTTTTAACCATGACGATATGGGCTAACCTCAAAACCGAGACGCAGTACCTGAAGTTTTTATACCCGGGCATTAAAACGGGTGCTGGCTTTGATGGTGTTGATCCACACCTCATATGGGCTGAGCTGAGTTATCTTGCTGGCGCGGACATGTTTTCAGATTCACCCATCCCCGTATTGTTTGAGGTCAGAAGGGAAGTCCTGGATGAAATACTCAGCGAATCACGATCAATTGTGAATTTGACCGGTGGCTCCGAGAACCTTTTTGGCAATTTTTACACCGGGTTCGTTACGCCAATCAATTTCAAATTTTTGCTTCAGCGAGTCGATCGGCTTCGTATTGCCAGTGTTGATTTGCCTTTCACAGAGAAGATGCTAACGGCAGCTGGTAGGGTTAGGGAGGTGCGCTTACATAGCAAACCAGAAGAGACGGTCATCGGCATCATCGACCATGGCATTGGTTTTGCAAATCGCCACTTCGCCACGCGAAACAGGCTGGGGAAATGGCATTCACGCATTGAGCGGATTTGGGATCAGCAGCGGGGCTACCCTGCCGAACCGCCTCATTACAGTAATGCCATCTCCGAGAAAATGTTATGGCAGGGAACTCCGTATTACCGTTATGGCCGCGAGCTAGTTAATGTGAGGAGCAAAAAGCAGATTGACCAGTGGCTGAATCTTGGCGTGAGTGAGCAGGAAATTTACAGGGCCTTGAAGTATTTGCCAGCGCAAGGTGCTGTGTCGCACGGCACACATGTCTTGGGCTTGGCGGCTGGCAATCGCAATTTTGGCTGCGACACACATGGCGCTCCAGTGCAGACTGTGACCGACGATGCGTCACGGGCCAAAATCATCGCCGTGCAACTACCTGCTGTGCCGTTCAAAGACACATCTGGTGCTGGTTTGTGCGTACAAATTTTGGATGCCATTAGTTATATCCACCGGCATGCAGCTGGGCGGAAGGTCGTTATTAACCTAAGTGACGGCGCCTATGCGGGGCCCCACGATGGCACGTCGATGCTGGAACGGGCCATCGACGGGTTTTACATCAGCAACAAACACCGCAGTGCATTTGTTGTTGCGGCTGGCAACCAATTTCATGAAAAGGTTCACTGGCAAGATTCCATACCTCCCGATAAGAAACCGGCACCGATTACTTGGCGCGTTCTACCAGACGACAACACCGATAGCCATCTTGAAATCTGGCCTGATTCAGGCGTAGCGATTGACTCGTTAAAAGAACTAGAGGTTTACATCACGCCACCTGGCTTGGCAAAGCTCGGCCCTGTCAAATTTGGCGACGTTTTTTCGCTCTTCAAAAATCAAAACGCAATAGATGAACCGGCCATGGCCATGGCATCGTTTATTGCTAGCCCGCCCAACTCCTTTCCTGACAAAGGAACTGGGCAAAACAGCGAACGAGCCATGATTCATATCGCCTTGGCAGCGACTCGCCCAACCATCCAGAGCAAACGAATTGGCGCGCCACATGGCATCTGGACGATCGAACTTGTCAACCATGGCCGTTCAGCCGTAGCGTTTAATGCCTACATCGAACGTGACAACCCCGCTCTCGGCGACACCGGCCCGACGCGGCAATCGCAGTTTGTTCACCCCGACTACCCCCGGAACAACACCCGAACCGCACCGCTGGATGATGCGGCTAACCCTAGCCCCATCAAACGGATGGGTGCCTTGAACAACGTGGCTACTGCGGTGAATGTGTTTGTGGTCGGCGGTGTTACCGTCGACCTGGATACGATTGGTGGCAAACACCCGGAGCTTGGCAGCTACAGTGCAGCGGGGCCAGGCAG